>JAYUPO010000294.1:0-3659 GCA_043760085.1 Burkholderiales bacterium | reverse complement strand
GACGGGACTCTCACCCGTTGGACTGGCGCAGCATGCAGCAGCACTACCTGACCCCTGCGGGTTCAGTCGAGCCTTTGCTTCGTGACGCACCATGGCGGCGATTGTCGCCGCGGGCCTCGTCTTCCTGGTCCGGTTCTCGTGCACCAACACCCCTGGTTGGGATGGCGTTGATGCGGCTGCGGCCCGGTGCGCGGCCGCGGGTGCCACCGGGCGCATTCAGCGCCCGGTGGCGCGCAGCAACATGGCGTCGCCGTAGCTGAAGAAGCGGTAGCGCTGGGCAATCGCGTGGCGGTACAGCGCCCGCATGTGTTCATGCCCGGCAAAGGCGCTGACCAGCATCAACAAGGTGCTGCGCGGCAGGTGGAAGTTGGTGATGAGCAAGTCGACCACGCGGAACTGGTAGCCCGGCGTGATGAAGATCGAGGTGTCGCCGCTTTGCGCCTGCAAGCTGCCGCCGGCCGCGGCCGATTCGAGCGCGCGCACGCTGGTGGTGCCGGCAGCCACGACCCGTCCGCCCGCGGCGCGCGTGCGCGCGATGGCCGCCACCGTGGCCGCACTCACCTCGAACCATTCGCTGTGCATGCGGTGGTGGGCGATGTGTGCCACCCGCACCGGCTGGAATGTGCCGGCGCCCACGTGCAGGGTGACGAACGCCGTGGCCACGCCACGTTCGCGCAACGCGGCCAGCACGGCGTCATCGAAATGCAGCGCCGCGGTGGGCGCGGCCACGGCGCCGGGGTGCTGCGCAAACACGGTCTGGTAGCGGGCTTCGTCGACGCTGCCGTCGGCATGGGTGATGTACGGCGGCAGCGGCACATGGCCGTGGGCCTGCAGCAGCGCCAGCGGGTCCGCCGGGAAGCGCAGATGGAACATGGTGTTGTCTGGCCCGCAGCGGCCCAACACCTCGGCGTTGAAGGCGCCGGCCAGGCGCAGCGTGGCGCCGGCGCGCGGGGCCTTGCTGCAACGCACATGGGCTTGCACTTCATGGCCCGGCAGCACGCGTTCGACCAGCACTTCCAGCGCGCCGCCACTGGCCTTGGTGCCGAACAACCGGGCCTTGATGACGCGGGTGTCGTTCAGCACCAGCAGGTCGCCGGGTTGCAGCAAGGCGGGCAGCTCGTGGAACACGCGGTCCACCGGCGTGCCGGCACGGCCGTCGAGCAAGCGCGAGGCGCTGCGCTGCGCGCTGGGGCTTTGCGCAATCAGCTCTGGCGGCAGTTCGAAATCGAAGTCCGCCAGGGTGAAGGCCGTGCCCTTCATTGCGGCACGGACGCCGCCGGCACGGCCGCTGGCGCTGCACTCGCCGGCACGCCCACACGCAGCGGCGGCGCCTCGGCGGCGATGCGTGCCACCCAGCCGCCGCTGGCCCATTCGTCATACAGCCAGTCGTCGCCCACGCGGTGCACGCCGGGTGGCGGCGCGCCCGGGCTGGCCAGCGGCAGGCCTTTGAGCACCGCGGCCATGTAGTCGATCCAGATCGGCAGCGCCGAGCCGCCGCCGCTTTCGCGTTCGCCCAGGCTGCGCGGCTCGTCGTGGCCCACCCACACCACGGCGGCTACGCTTGGGTGGAAGCCGGCGAACCAGGCGTCGACCGCGTCATTCGTGGTGCCGGTCTTGCCGTACACATCGCTGCGCCGCAATTGGGCCTGCGCGCGCGCGGCCGTGCCCACGCGCGTCACGTCGTTGAGCAGGCTGTTGACGACGAACACGTTGCGCGCCGGCAGCACCCTCAGTTCTTCACTCAGCGGCGCGGCGGGCGGCGCTTCGAACAGCACCTTGCCCTGCGCGTCGGTGATGCGCTCCACCAGCACCGGGTCGGGGCGCCAGCCGCCATTGGCCAGCGTGGCGTAGGCACGCGCCATCTGCATCGGCGTGGTGCTGCCCGCGCCCAGGGCCAGGGTCAGGTTGTCGGGCTGGCGCGCGGCTTCCAGGCCGAAGCGCTCCACCCAATCGCGCACCACGCCCACGCCTAACGTTTGCGTTAACCGGATGCTGACCATGTTCTTCGACTTGGCCAAGGCCTGGCGCAGCGACAGCGGCCCGTCGTACACGCCGTCGCTGTTCTGCGGCGCCCAGCCGTTGGCGCCACTGAAGGGCACGTCGTCGACCAGCGTGGCCGGCATCACGCCATGTTCGAGCGCGGCCGAATAGACAAAGGGCTTGAAGCTCGAGCCCGGTTGGCGCCACGCCTGCGTGACGTGGTTGAACGGCTGGCGCGTGAAGTCAAACCCGCCCACCAGCGCGCGCACGCGGCCCGTGGCAGGGTCGAGCGCCACCAGGCCAGCTTCCACTTGCGGCCATTGCGCAATGGCCCAGGTGCTGCCGCGCTGCACCACGCGCACCACGGCGCCGCGCTTGATGAGCAGCGGCGCCTTGGCCTTGGCCGAAAGCCCCGGCAACGCCCAGCGCAGGCCCTCGCCGCTGAGCGCCACGCGCTCGCCGCTGGCCAATTGCGCCACCAGTTCCTTGGGGCCGGCCTGCAAGACGATGGCCACGCGCAAGGCTTCATCGTCGCGGTGTTCCTTCAGCGCCTGCGCTGCGGCACGTTCAAGCTCGGCACCTTCGGCGTTGGGCAGCGACTCCTGCGCCTCGGGCCCGCGCCAGGGGCCGCGCCGGTCGACATCGAGCACGCCTTTGCGCAGCGCTGCCCAGGCCGCACGCTGGTCGGGGGCGCGCAGCGAGGTGTGCACACGCATGCCGCTGGCATAGGCCTCGGTGCCGAAGCGATCCACCACCACGCGGCGCGCCATTTCGGCCACATGCTCGGCATGCACATCCACCTGCAGGGCCGAGCGGATGCTGAGCTTCTCAGCGCGCGCCGCCGCGAGTTGTGCGGCGCTGATCACGCCCGTGGCGCGCATGCGATCCAGCACCAGGCGCTGGCGCGCCACGGCGCGCGGCAGGTTGGCCACCGGGTTGGCGTAGTACGGGTTCTGCGGCAGCCCGGCCAGCAGCGCGGTCTCACCCAGGCTGAGCTTGTCCATCGGCTTGCCGAAGTACGTTTGCGCCGCCGCGGCAAAGCCGTAGGCGCGCTGGCCGAGGAAGATCTCGTTCATGTACAGCTCGAGGATGCGATCCTTGCTCAAGCTTTCTTCGATCTTCAGCGCCAGCATGATCTCCTTGGTCTTGCGCTCCAGCGTGAACTGGTGCGTCAACAGCATGGTGCGGGCAATCTGCTGCGTGATGGTTGAAGCACCCTGGCGGCGCCCGCCGGTGAGCAGGGCGAGCAGGGCGCGCGCCATGCCTTTGGGGTCGATGCCGCCGTGCTGGCGAAAGCGCGCGTCTTCGACCGCGATCACCGCGTCTTGCATCAGCTTGGGGATCTTGTTGATGGGTACGAACTGGCGCCGCTCGGCGCCGAACTGGGCGATTTCCACGCCGTCGGCGGTGAACACCTGCAGCGGCAGCTTGGGCTGGTAGTTCAGCACCTTGTCCAGCGGCGGCAAGTCCCACGCAGGCTGGGCCGGTGTGGCGGCCAGCAGGGCGGCGGCGGTGGCCAGGCCCAGGGCGCGGCGGCGGGTGGTTTGCATTGGTAGACGTTGGTTCCTAAGCGGCCCGAAGGCCGGGTTCAGAGCCAACGCCCCCGTTCAAACCGTGCATGCGGATTTCCCGCACACGGCTTACCAGTGGTCTGTCGGCTCGCAGCATTACGCAGGCCT
>JAYUPO010000293.1:0-3659 GCA_043760085.1 Burkholderiales bacterium | reverse complement strand
TTGGCCCGACCTTGCCGCGACCAGCACGTTCAGCTGGTCTTCTTCAGCGCCTTGACGGCCTTGAGCACTTCGTCGACATGGCCGGCCACTTTCAAGCCGCGCCATTCGGCGCGCAGCACGCCGCTCGCGTCGATCAGGAAGGTGCTGCGCTCGATGCCCTTGACCTTCTTGCCGTACATGATCTTGTTCTTCACCACGCCGAACATGTGGCACAGCTTTTCTTCGGTGTCGGCGATCAGTTGGAAGGGCAGATCGAGGCTTTGGCGGAACTTGTCGTGTGACGCCATGTTGTCACGCGACACACCAAACACCACGGCACCGGACTTGACGAATTCCTTGTGCTTGTCGCGGAACTGCATGGCTTCGGTGGTGCAACCGGGGGTGGCGTCTTTGGGGTAAAAGTACAGCACCACGGCCTGGCCCAGAAACGACGAAGGCGTGAACTTCACGCCTCCGGTCGCCGGGGCTTCAAATTCCGGGAGGGGCTTGTTGACGACAGGGGTCATGGGTCGCGGCTCTCGAAGACTGTTGGCCTGTTGCAGGCCTAACCGGTGATTATAGGTTCAACTGTGTCTCGGCCCGGCCCCGGCGCGCGCCGCGGGCATTCACGCTGCCGGCTCCAGCAGCAATGCCGCCAGCACGCGCCGGCCTTCACTGGCCAGCACATTGAAGGTGCGGCAGGCGGCGGCGGTGTCCATGGTTTCGATGCCGATGCGCCGCTCGATGAGGCTGCGGTACAGCGTCGGCGCAATGAATTGCAACCGGGGGCCGCTGCCAAAGATCACCAATTCAGGCTGCAAACTCAGTGCGAGCTCGAAGTGCGCTGCCGTCAACTGCGCCACCCGCGCCGGGCCCCAGGGCTGCACCGCACCTTGCCAGGGCACGAGCACGCTTTGGCTGTGGTTGTCGGCGCCCACGCGCACCAGGCCGGGCTCGCAGCGGGTGATGGTGTTCACACCCTCGGCGGTGTCGGGTTGGAACTTCAGGCGGCCCCTTTCGGGTGGGGGGCGTTGGCAGCAGCGGTCATGGTTAAATTCTATGTTTGCGGCGTGCATGACACTCACCGCAGCAGCCCAGAGAGCGCCCTCGTGAAGCCGATCCTCAAATCCAGCAAACTCGCCAACGTCTGCTACGACATCCGCGGCCCGGTGCTGGACAAAGCCCGGCAGATGCAGGAAGAGGGCCACAAGATCGTGCAATTGAACATCGGCAACCTGGCTGTGTTCGGTTTCGACCCGCCCGACGAGATCGTGCAGGACATGATCCGCAACCTGCCCGCCAGCGCCGGCTACACCGACAGCAAGGGCCTGTTCGCGCCGCGCAAGGCGGTGATGCATTACGCGCAGGAGAAGCACATTGCCGGCGTGGGCATCGATGATGTTTACCTGGGCAACGGCGCGTCAGAGTTGATCGTGATGAGCCTGAACGCCTTGCTCGATGAAGGCGACGAGGTGCTGGTGCCCGCGCCCGACTACCCGCTGTGGACGGCCGCGGTGTCGCTGTCGGGCGGCAGGCCGGTGCACTACCTGTGCGACGAAGCGGCCGACTGGGCGCCGGCCATCGACGACATCAAGGCCAAGATCACCGCGCGCACGCGCGCCATCGTCGTCATCAACCCGAACAACCCCACCGGGGCGCTGTACCCCACCGAACTGTTGCAGCAGATCGTTGAACTGGCACGGCAACACCAGCTCATCGTGCTGGCCGACGAGATCTACGACAAGACCCTGTACGACGGCCACAGCCACACCAGCATCGCCAGCCTGGCCGACGACGTGCTGTTCGTCAGCTTCAACGGCCTGAGCAAGAACTACCGCGCCTGCGGCTACCGCGCGGGCTGGATGATCGTCTCGGGCGACAAGCGCCATGCGCGCGACTACATCGAAGGCCTGAACATGCTGGCGTCGATGCGGCTGTGTGCCAACACGCCCGGGCAATTGGCGATCCAGACCGCGCTGGGCGGCTACCAGAGCATCAAAGACCTGGTCGCACCCACGGGGCGGTTAACCCGCCAGCGCGACCTGGCCTACCAGTTGCTCAGCAGCATGCCGGGCGTGAGCGTGGTCAAGCCCAAGGCCGCGCTGTACATGTTCCCGCGGCTTGACGCCAGGATGTACCCGATCACCGACGATCAACAATTCGCCTACGACCTGCTGGCCGAAGAAAAGGTGCTGATCGTGCAGGGCACGGGGTTCAACTGGACGGCGCCCGATCACTTCCGTTTGGTCTTCCTGCCCAACGTTGATGATTTGACCGACGCCATGGGCCGCATCGAACGTTTTCTCTCTCACCTTCGCAAA
Source organism: Burkholderiales bacterium (assembly GCA_043760085.1). Classification (GTDB taxonomy): domain Bacteria; phylum Pseudomonadota; class Gammaproteobacteria; order Burkholderiales; family Burkholderiaceae_C; genus Rubrivivax. Next base: position 1,359 of record JAYUPO010000293.1, on the reverse strand, counting down.
CGCCACGCGCTTTGACCTTGAATATGCAACCACTGCAAGTTGGCCTGCTGGGCATTGGCATCGTTGGCGGCGGCACCTACCGCGTGCTGCAACGCAACCAGGATGAAATTCGCCGCCGTGCCGGCCGCGGCATCGAGATCGCCATGGTGGCTGACCTCGACACCGCGCGCGCGCGCGCTGCCGTGGGCCCGGGCGTGCAGGTGGTGAGCGATGCGCGGGCCGTGATCAACAACCCGGCCATCGACGTGGTGGTGGAACTGATCGGCGGCACCGGCATCGCCAAGACCTTGGTGCTTGAAGCCATTGCCCAGGGCAAGCATGTCGTCACCGCCAACAAGGCCTTGCTGGCCGTGCATGGCACTGAGATCTTCGAAGCCGCGCGCGAACGCGGCGTGGTCGTCGCCTTCGAGGCCGCAGTGGCCGGCGGCATCCCGATCATCAAGGCGCTGCGCGAAGGCCTCACCGCCAACCATGTGGAATGGGTGGCCGGCATCATCAACGGCACCACCAATTTCATCTTGTCTGAAATGCGCGCCAAGGGGCTGGATTTCGGTGCGGCGCTCAAGCAGGCGCAGGCCCTGGGCTATGCCGAGGCCGACCCCACGTTCGACATCGAAGGCGTTGACGCCGGCCACAAGGCCACCATCCTGTGCGCCATCGCGTTTGGCGTGCCGGTGCAGTTTGCCAAGGCGCATGTTGAAGGCATCACCAAGCTGCAAGCGGCCGACATCAAGTACGCCGAACAACTGGGTTACCGAATCAAATTACTGGGCATCACCAAGCGGCGCGATGATTTGAAGGGTGCGGGCGTGAATGGCAATGGTGAGGCCGGCATCGAGCTGCGCGTTCACCCCACCTTGATCCCCACGCAGCGCCTGATTGCCAACGTGGAAGGCGCCATGAACGCCGTGGTGGTGCAGGGTGACGCCGTGGGCACCACGCTGTACTACGGCAAGGGCGCCGGCGCCGAGCCCACCGCGTCGGCCGTGATTGCCGACCTGGTCGACATCACCCGGCTGCACACTGCCGACCCCGACCATCGCGTGCCGCACCTGGCGTTCCAGCCCGATGCGATGGCCGACACGCCGATCCTGCCGATCGACCAGGTGGTGACTTCGTTCTACCTGCGCATCAAGGTCGCGGACGAGGCCGGCGTGCTGGCCAACGTGACCGGCATCCTGGCCGAACATGCCATCTCCATCGACGCCGTGATCCAGCGCGAGTCGGGCGAGGGCGAGCGCCAGACCGACCTTATCATCCTGACCTACGACACCGTCGAGGGCCGCATGCGCCAGGCGCTGGCGCTGATGCAGGCGCTGCCGACTGTGCTGGCGCCGATCGTGTCGATACGCAAGGAAG
>JAYUPO010000292.1:0-9587 GCA_043760085.1 Burkholderiales bacterium | reverse complement strand
TGATCAACATGCTGCGCATTTGCGCGTCGCGGTTTTGCTCGACCACGAAGACATGGTCGTGGTTGGCAATGAACTCGCTCACGCACTCGGGGAAGGGGAAGGCGCGCAAGCGCATGGCATCGACATGAATGCCTTCGCCGGCCAGCGCCACCAGTGCTTCATCCATGGCCGGTGCGGTGGAGCCGAAGTACAGCACGCCCAGGCGCGTTTTCTTCGCCGCCATGTGCGCCACGGGCTGCGGCACCAGCGTGGCGGCGGTGGCAAATTTCTTCAGCAGGCGCTGCACGTTGTACAGGTAGTCGGGCCCGGCTTCGGAGTAGCGCGCATAGGGGTCGCGCGTGGTGCCGCGGGTGAAGTACGCGCCCAGCGAGGGGTGGGTGCCGGGCAGCGTGCGCCAGGGAATGCCGTCGCCGTCAACATCCTTGTAGCGGCCGAATTCCAGGCCGGCTTCCAGTTGCTCGGCGGTCATGACCTTGCCGCGGTCGAACTCGCGGCTGTCGTCCCACGCAAAGGGCTTGCACAGGCGCTGGTTCATGCCGATGTCCAGGTCGGTCATCACGAACACCGGGGTTTGCAAACGATCGGCCAAATCCAGCGCCGCGGCGGCGAATTCGAAGCACTCATGCGGGTCTTGCGGCAGCAACAGCACATGCTTGGTGTCGCCATGCGAGGCGTAGGCGCTGCTCAGCAAATCAGCCTGCTGGGTGCGCGTGGGCATGCCGGTTGAGGGGCCGCCGCGCTGCACGTCGATGATGGTCACCGGTATTTCGGCAAAGTAGGCCAGGCCGATGAATTCCGTCATAAGGCTCACGCCAGGGCCCGACGTGGCGGTGAAGGCGCGCGCACCGTTCCAGCCCGCGCCGGTGACGATGCCGATCGACGCGATTTCGTCTTCGGCCTGCACGATGGCAAAGTTGTTGGCGCCCGTGGCCGCATCGACGCGGTACTTGCGGCAGTACTTTTCAAACGCCTCGGCCACTGAAGACGACGGCGTGATCGGGTACCAGGCACACACCGTGGCGCCACCGTACACGCAGCCCAGCGCGGTGGCGGCGTTGCCTTCAACGAAGATCAGGTCGCCCACCTTGTTGGCGCGCTTGACGCGCAAGCCCACCCCGCCGGCCGTGGGCGGCTTGAGGTGATCGCTGGCGAAGCTGCGGCCCGCATGCAGCGCGCGCACGTTGCTTTCGAGCAGCTTTTCCTTGCCCTTGTACTGCTCGCTGAACAGGCCTTCGATGACGGCGACATCGACTTCCATCAGCGCCGAAACCGCCCCCAGCACCATGATGTTCTTGAACAGCGTGCGCTGGCGCGGGTCTTCGTAGGTGGCGTTGCAGATGGCGGTGACGGGCATGCCGATGACGTTGATGTCGTCACGGAACGCCGAGGCCGGCAGTGGCCGCGTGCTGTCGTAGAACAAATAGCCGCCGGTCTCGATTTCGGCCACATCCTGTTCCCAGGTTTGCGGGTTCATGGCCACCATCATGTCGATGCCGCCGCGCCGGCCCAGCCAACCCTGTTCGCTCACTCGCACCTCGTACCAGGTGGGCAGGCCCTGGATGTTGCTGGGGAAGATGTTGCGCGGGCTCACCGGCACGCCCATGCGCAACACGGCCTTGGCGAACAACTCGTTGGCCGAAGCCGAACCCGAGCCGTTGACGTTGGCGAACTTGATGACGAAGTCGTTGACCGCCTCGATGCGTTTCATACGGTGGCCCCTTGCTTGGCCGGCTTGCTGTCGCGGCAGGCCGGCCCGGCCATGGTGGTGAGCAGCAAGAACTTCTGCATGTCCCAGGCCCCCGTTGGGCAGCGTTCGGCGCACAAGCCGCAGTGCAGGCAAACGTCTTCGTCCTTGACCATGACCTTGCTGGTTTTCAGCGGGGCGCTCACGTACAGGTCCTGCGTGGCATTCGTTGCCGGAGCCTGCAAGCGGCCACGCAAGTCGGCTTCATCGCCATTGCCGGTGAAGGTGATGCAGTCCATCGGGCAGATGTCAACGCAGGCGTCGCATTCGATGCACAGTTTTTCAGTGAACACGGTTTGCACATCACAGTTCAGGCAGCGCTGGGCTTCCTTGAACGCGGTTTGCAAATCAAACCCCAGTTCGACTTCAACCTTGATGCTCTTCAGCGCCTTCTCGGCCTTTTCCCACGGCACCTTGGAGCGCAGGTCGTTGGTGATGGCGTTGTCGTAGCTCCACTCGTGGATGCCCATTTTTTGCGACACCAGGTTCACATGCGGCGGCGGGCGCTGCGTCAGCGCTTCACCATGCAAGAAGCGGTCGATCGACACTGCGGCCTCATGGCCATGCGCCACCGCGGTGATGATGTTCTTCGGGCCGAAGGCGGAATCGCCGCCGAAGAACACCTGCGGCAGCGACGAGCGGAAGGTCTTGGGGTCGAGCACCGGCAACCCCCACTCATCGAAGGCCACGCCCGAATCGCGCTCGATCCAGGGGAATGAATTTTCCTGGCCCACCGCCACCAGCACTTCTTCGCAATCAATCACCACATCAGGCTCGCCGCTGGGCATCAGGCTGCGTTTGCCCTTGGCGTCGTACACCGACTTCACCACTTCAAAGCTCATGCCGGTGAGCTTGCCGTTGACGTGCAAGAAAGCCTTGGGCGAATGGCAGGGCAGGATGTCGATGCCTTCATGCTCGGCGTCTTCCTTTTCCCAGGGCGATGCCTTCATGTCTTCGTACGTAGAGCGCACCACCACTTTCACATCGTCCGCGCCCAGGCGCTTGGCCGAGCGGCAGCAGTCCATGGCGGTGTTGCCGCCGCCCAGCACGATGACGCGCTTGCCCACCTTTTGCACATGGCCGAAGTAGACGTTGGCCAACCATTGAATGCCCAAGTGGATGCTGGCCGCGGCTTCCTGCCGGCCGGGCGCTTGCAGGTCGCGCCCGCGCGGCGCGCCACAGCCCACGAAGATGGCGTCCCAGCCTTCGGCCAATAACGCCTTCATCGAGCCGACATATTGGCCGCCGCGGAATTCGACGCCGAGGTTCAGGATGTAATCCACCTCTTCGTCGATCACTTCTTCAGGCAAGCGAAAGCGCGGCACTTGCGTGCGCATGAAGCCGCCGCCTTTCGGGTCGCCTTCAAACACGGTGACGCTGTAGCCCTGCAAAACGAGATCACGCGCCACGGTGAGCGAGGCCGGCCCGCCACCGACGCAGGCCACGCGCTTGCCGTTTTTGGGCAAGGGCCGCGGAATCATGGCGCGGATTTCATCGCCCTTGAAATCAGCCGCCACGCGCTTCAAGCGGCAGATGGCCACCGGCTCGGGCTTGGCCATGTTCTCTTCTTCGACCCGGCTGCGCCGGCAAGCCGGTTCACAAGGCCGGTCGCAGGTACGGCCCAACACACCGGGGAAGACGTTGCTCACCCAGTTGACCATGTAGGCGTCATCGAAACGCCCTTGCGAGATCAAGCGGATGTATTCAGGAACCGGAGTGTGGGCCGGGCACGCCCACTGGCAGTCAACGACCTTGTGGAAATAGTCCGGGTGGAACACGTTGGTGGGTTGCACGAGAGGCGGCCTCCAGCCAGCGAACAGGTTGGGGCCAGTCTACTGCTGCCCCGGTGCGGCACCGCTCGGGGCTTGCCCGGTTTGTCGCCTGGTGGCTGCACCCCAGACCGCCGCGCTCACACCACGCGCAACACCTTTTGGAAGCCAGCCACCTTGTGCCCCTTGCGCGCGCGCCTGCCGGCGTGTTCCTGCAAGGCCGCGCCCCTGAGCAATTCGTCCTTGGCCTTGCCGGCACGCCCGCTCCCCAGCACGCGCAGGGCATCGGCACACGTGGCCACTGAAAGCAGTGGCGACTTGGCGTCCACATCCATCAGCGTCAAGCCCTTGCCGCCGCCGGGTTGCAGCTTCAGCTCATCGAGCGCAAACACCAGCAAGCGACCATCGAGTGCCAAACACGCCACCTGGGTGTGGCCGGCGGCCACGCTCACCGGCGGCAAGATTTTGTCCACATCGGCCACCGTGAGGTAGCTGCGACCGGCCTTGTTGCGCCCGGCCATGTCGCCGGCCTTGGCCAGCAGGCCGAAGCCGCCGGTGTTGGACAGCAGCAGCACGGAGGCCGCGGCGCCGGCAAAGTAGTGCGCCAGTTGCGTGCCGGGTTCCAGGTCGATCAGGCTGGTCACGGGCACACCATCGCCCCGGCCACCGGGCAGCAAGGCCACGGCCACCGAATACACCCGCGCGCTGCCTTCGCGTGGCGTGCCGAAGACGAGCAAAGTGTCCACGCTGCGGCAGGTGAACGTGCCATACAGCGCATCTCCGGCCTTGAAGGCTAGGCCACCGAGTTCCACCTCGTGGCCCTTAAGCGCGCGCACCCAGCCCTTCAGGCTAACCACCACCGTCACCGGCTCATCTGAAACTTTAATTTCCGCCACCGCCCGCTTTTCAGCCTGGATGAGCGTGCGGCGCGCATCGCCATGGGTCTTGGCATCGGCCTCGATCTCCTTGATGAGCAAGCGCTTCAGCGTTGCCGGATTCCCCAGAATGTCTTCCAGCTTGCCTTGTTCTTCGCGCAGCTCTTTCAATTCCTGCTCGATGCGAATGCCTTCGAGCCGTGCCAGCTGGCGCAAGCGAATATCGAGGATGTCGTCGGCCTGGCGCTCGCTCAAACTGAAGCGCGCCATCAAGGCCGGCTTGGGCTCGTCGGCGTTGCGGATGATGCGGATCACCTCGTCGATGTTCAGCAACACCAACAGCCGGCCTTCGAGCACATGAATGCGCTCTAACACCTTGCTCAAGCGGAACTGCGTGCGCCGCTGCACCGTGGCCTGGCGGAAGGCCAGCCATTCGGCGAGCATCTGGCGCAGGCTTTTTTGCGTGGGGCGGCCATCGAGCCCCACCATGGTGAGGTTGATCGGCGCGCTGGTTTCCAGGCTGGTGTGGGCCAGCAGGCAAGTGATCAGTTCCTGCTGGTCGATGCTGCGGCTGCGCGGCTCGAACACCAGGCGCACCGCGTCTTGCTTGCCCGATTCATCGCGCACCACATCCAGCAGCGCCAGCAGGCTGGCCTTGAGCTGCACCTGCTCGACTGAGAGCGCCTTCTTGCCCGCCTTCACCTTCGGGTTGGTGAGCTCGTCGATCTCTTCGAGCACGCGCTGTGAACTGGTGCCGGGCGGCAGCTCGGTCATCACCAGTTGCCTCTGGCCGCGCGCCAGCTCTTCAATCTTCCAGCGCGCGCGCACCTTGAGCGAGCCGCGGCCTGTGAGGTAGGCGTCGCGCACATCGTCAACGTTCGAGATGAGCTGGCCGCCGCCGGGATAGTCGGGCCCCGGGATCAGCGTGAACAGTTCGTCATCGGTCAACTTCTCGTTGCGCACCAGGGCCACCGCGGCGGCCGCCACTTCGCGCAGGTTGTGGCTGGGCACTTCGGTGGCCAGGCCCACGGCAATGCCCGACGCGCCGTTGAGCAGCAGCATGGGCAAGCGCGCCGGCAACAGGCGCGGCTCTTCGGTGCTGCCGTCGTAGTTGGGCATGAAGTCGACGGTGCCTTCGTCGATTTCATCCAGCAGCAGCCGTGCGATGGGGCTCAGGCGCGCTTCGGTGTAGCGCATGGCCGCGGCGTTGTCGCCGTCGCGGCTGCCGAAGTTGCCCTGACCGTCGATCAGCGGGTAGCGCAGCGAAAAATCTTGCGCCATGCGCACCAGCGCGTCGTACGCCGCCTGGTCGCTGTGCGGGTGAAAGCGGCCCAGCACATCGCCCACCACACGCGCGCTCTTCACCGGCTTGGGGCCGCTGGCCGTGGTGAAGCCCAGGCCCATGCGCTGCATGGCGTACAAGATGCGCCGCTGCACGGGCTTCTGGCCGTCGCACACGTCGGGCAGCGCGCGGCCCTTCACCACGCTGAGCGCGTATTCCAGGTAGGCCTGCTGCGCGTAATGCGCCAGGGTGATGGCGCCTTCAGGCGGCGGCGGGGGTTCGGGGGTGAGCAGGGAGAGTTGTTCGGGCATCGGGTTGGGTTAACAGCGGCGTCAATTCGCGCCGTGGCACTTCTTGAACTTCAGGCCACTGCCGCAGTAGCAAGGGTCGTTGCGGCCCACCTTGTGGCCATCGGGCGCGCGGTTCCTGGCCGGGGCGGGCTCATCGGGCTCGGTGTAACTGGCCCACCAGGCGATTTCTTCGGCCACGTCGGTCACGAAAGACTGGCGCCGCGTTCGCATGTCCTCAAGGTGCACCGCCGCGGGTGTGGCCAAGTCCGCTTCCAGCTCAGCCAGCGTCGTTGAACGCGGGTCAACCAGGCCTTGCGCATACCAGGCTCGCGCGGCCTCTACCAAGGCACCCGGGCGAAACGCCGCGCTTTGGCTGACGATGGCGCAGAGCAAGGTCTCGTCATCGGGGTCTGACATGTCATCGGCGCTCAGACGCTGCGCGGCCGCAGCGCCCGCCGCCAACAGTGCGGCTTCAAACTCGTCCGCCGATGCGTCGCCTTCCATCACACAAGCGCACCAACCCGCCATCACGCCCCAGCGCAGCCACACCGAAACCTGTTCATCGGCAATCAAGGCCGCCAGGGGCCGCGCATCGCCGTTGAACACGCTGCCCAGGCAGCGGCCGAAGTCTTCGCCAATGATGTCGCCATACAACTCTTCCAGGTCATCAGCGGGCAGGCGGGCAATGGCCAGCAGCGGCTCATAGGCCCGCTTGTCGCGCCAACAGGCCAGCAAGGTCATGGCGAAGATGTGCAGCATGCAGTCGCCACCGGCAAAGGCTTTGGGGTGCTCGTGCACTTCTTCCAGCACCTGCAAGAAGTGCGGCGCCAGGGCATCGCGGTGCTGATGCGCCAGCGCAATGGCAGCGTGCGGAAACGGCTTCTCAAAGCGTTCAAGCGCGGCGCGCACCACGACCCAGGCTTCGTCGGCGTTCGCCACTTCAATGGGGTGCACTTCAGGCAAGGGCAAGCTGTTTGGACTGCGGACATGCGTGTGCAGTTGGCGCACGGCGGCCATGATGGCTGCCACCTCGTCCACCGCCGGTTGTGGCCACAACGCCGGGCGCACACCTTGCGGGCTGGCCTCATGCTCGGCGCAAGCGCTGATGCTGGCCAGCGCCTGTGCGGCAGTGCCGCGCAACCCTTGCCAATCACGCTTGGCCAGGTTCACGCCGAGCATGAAGCCGCGGCAAAAGTCATGCACCGAATGCGCCATGTCGGCCTGAAAGAGCGGAGCGAAAGGTGCGTTCGCAGCCGGCCCCAACATCGCCACCACATGGTTGTATTGCGCCATCACCAGCGCCATCACCACATTGGCGTGCTCGATGTTCGCAACCTCAGGCGGGCGCCGGCCTTGCTGGGCGTCCCACACCCAAGGCAGCCAGCGGCCGGGCATGACCATGTGCGTGCTCAACGCCATGGCCGCAGCCAGACCTTGCAGGCCGCTGCTGTTCAGCATGCGCGACGCGCCAGGCGCGCCAGGCCTGCCATGGGCAACCGATTCGTACAGCGCAATCTGTTCAGGCGAAATCATTGAACCTCCTGTCAGGCTGGAAAGCGCTCGCGCAACTTCAGCTTCCAGAACTTGCCGGTGCTGGTGCGCGGAATGGCGTCGATCACTTCAAAGCGATCAGGCAACTGCCACTTGGCGAAGCCATGTGCAACCAGCAAGTGCTCGGCCAGTTGTGCAGGCGTGGCGCTCTGGCCCGGCTTGAACACCACGCAGGCCAGCGGCCGCTCGCTCCACTTTTCATCGGGAATGGCAATCACCGCGGCCTCGGCCACGGCACCGTGCGCCATCAGCGCGTTTTCCATGTCGACCGATGAGATCCATTCGCCACCGCTCTTGATCAAGTCTTTGGTGCGGTCGGTGATGCGCAGGAAGGCCAGCTCGTCCATCGTGCCTACATCGCCCGTGCGCAACCAACCATCGGCCGTGAACTTCTCTTCGCTCACCGGCACCTGGTGATAGCTGCCGGTGATGAACGGGCCGCGCACCTGCACTTCACCCATGCTGCGGCCGTCCCACGGCGCGATGCTGCCGTCGTCACTTTGCAGGCGCACGTCCACCAGCGGCACCGGCACGCCGGCCAGGCTGGCGCGGCGGTAGCGCTCGTTCATGTCGGCGCAGCGCAGTTCCGCGCGTGGGTAGGAGATGGTGGCCACGGGCGAGGTTTCGGTCATGCCCCAGCCTTGCAGCAGCCACACACCGTGTTTGTGAAAGGCGCGAATCAAGGATTCCGGCACCGCCGCGCCGCCCACCAGCGAGCGCATGCCTGCGGGCAGCTTCCAGCGCCCGGGCTGCTCAGTCAGCGCGCGTTCATAGAGCTGGATCATTGACAGCCAGATCGTTGGCACACCCAGGCTCAGCGTGGGCGGCTCCAGTTGCATCAAGTCGAGCAAGTCATCAGGGTGCAGGTGCGGGCCGGGAAAGACGAGCTTGGCACCCATCATCACCGCGCCATAGGGTATGCCCCAGCAGTTGGCGTGGAACATGGGCGTCACGGCCAGCACCGTGTCGGCGCCACGCAGGCCCCAGTAGTCGCCCAGGCTGGCCACCAGGGTGTGCAGCACGGTGCTGCGGTGCGAGTACGCCACGCCCTTGGGCCGCCCGGTGGTGCCCGAGGTGTAGCACATGGATATGGGGTCGGTTTCGTCGTGGGCGGCGTATTCAAACGCGGCGCCATCGGCACCCGCCAACAGTGCTTCATAACTGTCGAAATCAGCCGCGACCGGTGCCCCTGAAAACGGGAACACGAACACCTTCTCGAAAGCGTGCAGGTGCGCGAACTGCCGGTACAGCGGCAGCAGGATGTCGTCGATGATGAGGAAACGGTCTTGCGCATCGCCCGCGATCCAGCCGATTTCTTCTGCCGCCAGGCGCAGGTTCAAGGTGTGCATCACGCCACCCGCGGCCGGAATGCCGAAGTACGCTTCCAGGTGCGCATGGTGGTTCCAGCACAGCGTGGCCACACGATCCCCTTTTTTCAAGCCCAGGCCCCGCAAACCCGCCGCCAGCGCGCGCGTGCGTTGATAGAACTGCGCATAGCTGTGGCGCACCAGGCTCTTGTCGGGCAGGCGCGAAACGATCTCGTTGCCGCCGAAGAGCTGGCCCGCACGTTCGAGCAAACCGTTCACCGACAAGGGCACGTTCATCATGGTGCTGTGCATGGCTGTGTTCTCCAAGTCAGGCTTCAAGGCCCAGCGCCACACGCGCCTGGTATTCGCGGTCGAGCAGGCTCATCACCACCAGCGAGTCGTAGCCGTCGGCGCCGTCGCCGCGCAGGCGAACGCTTTCGCGTAGGCGCCCTTCCTCGACGAAACCTTCACTGGCATACAGCGCCATTGCGCGCGTGTTGAGCTGCTTCACGTCGAGCCAGAAGCGGTGGGCGTGCAGGTCGCTGAACGCCATGCGCTTGAGCAGGCGCACGCAGCGCCGGCCCAGGCCCTGGCCTTTGTCTTGCAGCACGATACGTTTCAACTCCACGCTGCCATGTTGGTTGCGGCAGCCTTGCAGGATGATGAAACCGCTGCGTTCATAGGCCGCGCCGGCTTCAACGATGAAGTGGCGAAAATCTGGAATGCGCACCGCGCCTTCATGCTGGGTGCGCTCCCACGGCGTGATGAA
>JAYUPO010000291.1:0-9606 GCA_043760085.1 Burkholderiales bacterium | reverse complement strand
GCGTTCGCGCTGCGGGCTGAACAGCGGTGCGCGCAAGGCGCATTGGCGGCGCAGGCGCGGCAGCATAGCGGCATCGCCGCGGCATTGCTCCAGCAAGGCCACCAGGGCCGTGGCGCTGCCGGGCTCGAAATAGCCCGCGTAGGCCGCGCCGAGCATGCCCAGGTTGCCGTCCACCCGCGAGGCCAGCACCGGCGTGCCGCTGCACAGGGCTTCCATCACCACGTGGGCGCCGCCTTCCATGTGGCTCATGTGCACCAGCACGTGGGCACGCTGGATGTGGCGGCGCGTGGTGGCATGGGGCAGCGCACCGAGCCAGCGGTAATGCCGCGCGCGGGCCATCAGAGCTTGCGCTTGCGCACCCAGCGCAGGCTCCAGCGCGGCGCCGATGTGGTCGAGCAGGATGTCGCTGCGCCCGGCCAGCATGCGGGCGGCTTCGAAGTAAATCTCGGGGCCTTTCACATCACGCAAATGGCCCACCGCCAAGGCGCGCAGGTGGCGGCCCGTCTTGGGCAGCGTGGCGCACGAGGGGGTGGATTGAAACGACACCACGCACTTGTGGCGCAGATGCGCCGGCACGCTATGCGGCGCGGCTTCCTGCAAGACCACCAGCGCATCGGCCAGCTCAAGCGAGCGTTGCGCGCTGGCATCTGTGGCGATGTCACGGTACAGGTCGGTGCCGGTCAGCGCCACCACCAGCGGCTTGCCCGGCGCGTGTGCATGCCAGGCCGCGATGCTGTCCGCGCTGCGCCGGGCATGCAGGGCAATCAGCACATCATGCGTCGGCATGGCCGGTGTCCATTGCGCGGCCAGGCTGACTCGATAATCGCCCGCCAGCAAGCGCGCCCAGCGTTGCGCGGTTTGCCAATTGCCGTTGTTGGCATCAGCCAGCGCCGGCGTCACCAGGCACACACTGGGTTTGTTCATCGCTCGCCTCATACGACACGCCTCATAAGACACGGCTTATACGACATGCCCTTGTTCCACCAAACCGCCGAAGACACCCGCCACGCCAGGCCGCGGGCCCTGGCCGCCGCGCTGGCGCAGGCGCGCGCCGAGTCGCTGGCGCTGTTCAGCCATTACGAGGCCGCGCTGGCTAACAGCGCCATGCAGGTGCCGCTGCACGCCGAACTCAACCTGCCGCTGTGGGAACTGGGCCACCTGGGCTGGTTTGAAGAACACTGGCTGGCGCGCAACCCGCAGCGCCTGAGCGGCCCGCGTGCGGCCAGCACGCCGCGCAGCCCCAGCCTGCTGGCGCGCGCCGATGCGCTGTACGACTCCAGCACCGTGGCGCATGCCGCGCGTTGGCAACTCAGCCTGCCCGACGCCGCGGCCGCCAAGCGCTACATCGCCCAGGTGCGCGAGCGCAGCCTGGCCTTGCTGGGGGATGTTGCAGGTGAGGCTGGAAGTGACGCTGGCGGGCAAGCCGGCGACGACGAGTTGTACTTCTTTCGCCTGGTGCTGTTGCACGAAGACATGCACCGCGAGGCCTGGGCCTACATGGCGCAGGCGCTGGACATTCCCCTGCCGCTGCACGCTCCTGCCAGCAGCGCGCTGAGCGGCCAGTGGCAGGCCGCAGGCGGCCCCTTCCTGCTCGGGCACAGCGGGGCAGGCTTTGCCTTCGACAACGAACTCGGCGCGCATGAAGTCACCCTGGCGCCCTTCAGCATCGACCGCGCGCCGCTGCCTTGGGGGCCTTACCTCGACTTCATTCGCGCCGGCGGCTACGACGATGAACGCCTCTGGAGCGCCGCCGGCTGGCGCTGGCGCCAGCAAAACCAGATGAGTTCGCCGCGCTATGTGCAACGCGACGGCGACCATTTCACCCGCCGCCGCTTCGGCCGCACCGAGCCTGTTGATGTGAGCCAACCCGCCGTGCACCTGAGCGCGCACGAGGCCCAGGCGTATTGCCGCTGGGCCGGCCGGCGCTTGCCCAGCGAAGCCGAATGGGAGTTCGCTGCCCTGCGCAGCGCTGAACAAGGCGAGCCCTTCGAATGGGGCGCGGTGTGGGAATGGACGGCCAGCGAATTCGCGCCCTACCCCGGCTTCACCGCGCACGCCTACCGCGACTATTCCGCGCCGTGGTTCAACAGCCGCCCGGTGCTGCGCGGCGCCTCGTTCGCCACCTCGGCGCGGCTGCGCCACCCGCGCTATCGCAACTACTTTGAGGCCCAGCGCAACGACATCTTTGCCGGGCTGCGCACTTGCGCCCTTTGACCGTCGCCCAGCCTGACCTTCGCCCAGCCTGCCTTCCCCAACCCGGCACGGGGCCTTTGCGCAGCCTGGCACAACGCAGACCCCGCCGGTGTAAGGTTGCCCCCCTTCATTCAACCCCTGACCAGGATCCTGTCAATGCTGAGTCTTTCACCCTCGCGCACCATGCGTTCACTGATGAGCTGCGCCCTGCTGTGCATTGGCGCCATCAGTGCCCACGCGCAACAAGTGTTTCGCATCACTGCCATCCCCGACGAAGCCCCCACCGAGCTGGCACGCAAGGCCGCGCCGCTGGTGAAGTACCTGGAAGGCAAGCTGGGCATGAAGGTTGAGTTCACACCGGTCACCGACTACGCCGCGTCGGTCGAGGCCCTGGCCAACAAGAAGGTCGACATGGCCTGGTTCGGCGGCTTCACTTTCGTCCAGGCAAACATCCGCTCAGGCGGCAAGATGATTCCGATCGCCCAGCGCGAAGAAGACGAGAAATTCCGCTCGGTGTTCATCACCACCGACGCCACGATCAAGACACTGGCTGACCTGAAGGGCAAAGACCTGAGCTTCGGCTCGCAAAGCTCCACCAGCGGCCACCTCATGCCACGCAGCTTCTTGCTGCAAGCCGGCGTGAACCCAGAGAAAGACCTGAAGCGCGTGGCCTACAGCGGCGCACACGACGCCACGATTGCCGCCGTGGCGTCGGGCAAGGTCAGCGCCGGGGCGTTGAACATTTCGGTGTGGGACAAGTTCGTGGTCGACAAGAAGGTCGACACCAGCCAGGTGCGTGTTTTCTACATCACCGCACCCTACTTTGATTACAACTGGACGGTGCATGCCGACATGCCCGCGGCGCTGCGCGAAAAGTTGACGCAAGCCCTGCTCTCATTGAGCCGCGACACGCCCGAGGGCAAGGAGATCCTCGACCTGCAACGTGCCACGCGCCTCATACCCAGCAAGGTGGAAAACTACAACGGCATCGAGGCCGCGGCCAAGAGCGCCGGCTTGTTGTAGGCACCCCTTGCAAGTCGAACTCGTCGCCGCCAGCGCGCGCCACCAGGCGGCGCGCCACGCCAAGGAACGTGCGCTGCAAAACATCAGCCTGCGTGTGCACAGCGGTGAACAGGTGGCCGTGATCGGGCCTTCCGGTGCCGGCAAGACCACCCTGCTGGCCTTGGCCGGGGCTGCGCTCAAGCCGGTGAGCGGCGCGGTGTTGCTCGATGGGCAAGACCCCTGGCAAGCCCGCCCCGCGGCGCTGAAGGCGTTGCGCGGCCGCCTGATCCTGGCGCCGCAGGTACCGCCGCTGCCGCCGCGCCAGCGCGTGGTCACGGCCGTGCTGGCCGCGCAACTGCCGGCCATGAGCTTAGGCCGCAGCCTGCGCTCGCTGCTGTACCCGGTGGACATCGCCGGCGCGCACGCCGCGCTCGACCGCTTCGACATGGCGGCCAAACTGTTCGAGCGCGTCGATCGCCTGTCGGGCGGCGAGCGCCAGCGCGTGGCGCTGAGCCGCGCCCTGGTGGCGCCGGCGTCGCTATGGTTGATCGACGAGCCGCTGTCGGCGCTCGACCCCACCCGCGCGCGCCAGGCCATGGCCACCTTGGTCGATGAAGCCGGCGAACGCGGTGCCACGCTGCTGGTGACGCTGCACCAGGTGGAAGTGGCGCTCGAGCGCTTCGCGCGCATCATCGGCCTGCGCAGCGGTGAACTGGTGTTCGACCTGCCCACACCACAGGTCACGCCCGCCCTGTTGGCACAGTTGTATGCCCAGCATGAAGACGAGCTGCACGGCGCACCGGCGCCACCGGTCAGCGCGCCGGGTGAACTCTTGCCGGTGGTGATGCATTGCCGATGAGCCCCGCCCGGCCGCCCGAAGGGGCTCGCACCGCAGTGCGCAGCACGAAGGGTCCCTGATGAGCACCCGTTCGTCGATCGCGCCGGCGCCGCAACGCGACCCCGCCTGGCCCCTGCGCCTGAGCTGGGCGCTGCTGGCCCTGCTGCTGCTGTGGCCCATGTTGGTGGCCACCGAGTTCAAGCCCTGGGCGCTGTGGGACGCGCGCAGCCTGGCCTCTACCCTGCGTTTCCTGGCCGACTTCTTTCCACCGGCGTTGGCGCCGGATTTTCTGTGGTTGGTGCTCAAGGAAACCTGGCGCACCGTGGCCATGGCCACGGTGGGCATCTGCCTGGGGCTTGTGATTGCCGTGCCGGCCACGCTGCTGTCCACCCGTGTCCTGTCAACCTCGGCGTTAAGCGGGCGCATGGCGCGCGGCCCGTTCATCCTGCGCCAGGCGCTGCGCTGGGCGCTGATCGTGCTGCGCTCAGTGCCTGAGCTGGTCTGGGCGCTGGTGTTCGTACGCGTCGTCGGCCTGGGCGCGGCGGCCGGCGTGTTGGCCATTGCGCTCACCTATGGCGGCATGTTGGGCAAGGTGTATGGCGAGATCCTGGAAAGCAGCGATGCCAGCGCCACCCAGACCCTGCTGCGCAACGGCGCCGGCCGCTTGCAGGCATTTTTCTACGGCGTGCTGCCGCAAAACGCCGCCGAGCTGACCAGCTACACCGTGTACCGCTGGGAGTGTGCAATTCGCTCGTCGGTGATCCTCGGTTTTGTCGGCGCCGGCGGCCTGGGCCAGATGATGGACAGCTCGATGAAGATGTTCGCCGGCGGCGAAGTCGCCACGCTGCTGCTGGTGTTCATGGCGCTGGTGGCCGTGGCTGACCAGGCCAGCGCGGTGCTGCGGCGCGCCTTGGGTTGACGCATGATGGTTAACGAATGAAACCACTCGACGCTGCCGCCAACCAGCCCTACCGGCTGCCGCCGCGCCTGTGGCACGCCCGTTGCCGCGCCTGCTGGGTGGTGGCCGCGGTGGCGCTGCTGGTGCTGGCCAGCTTTGCCAGCGTCGACATGCAATGGCGCAGCTTCTTCTCGGCCGACGCGGCACGAAGCATGGGCCGCTTCGTGGGCGAGTTCTTCCCGCCCGACTTCAGCCCGGCCTTCGTGTCCAAGGTGGCCTGGGCGAGCGCCGAAACCCTGGCCATGTCGGCCCTGGGCACCTTGCTCGCTGCCGTGGCCGGCTTGGCGCTGGCGCTGCCGGCCAGCCGCACGCATGAGGGCGACCGTGCCTGGCTGCGCGCGCCCACGCGCATGGTGCTCAACGCCCTGCGCTCTATTCCTGAACTGGTGTGGGCCGCCATGCTGCTCATCGCCGCCGGCCTGGGGCCGTTTGCCGGCACCCTGGCCCTGGCGCTGCACACCAGCGGCGTGCTCGGCCGGCTGTTCGCTGAAAGCATCGAGAACGCCACGCCCGGCCCGGCCCAAGCCCTGCGCGCGCAAGGCGTGGGCCGCCTGGGCGTGTTCGCCTACGCCACCTTGCCGCAGGTGCTGCCGCAGGTGCTGAGCTACACCCTGTACCGCTGGGAAAACAACATCCGCGCTGCCGCCGTGCTGGGCGTGGTGGGCGCCGGTGGCCTGGGCCAGTTGCTGGCCTTTCACATGGGCTTGTTCCACATGGCCAAGACGGCCACCATTCTGTTGGCCATGGTGGCGCTGGTGGCGTTGGTCGACAGCATCAGTTACGCCGCACGAACGGCCATGCAACGTTGAAGGAAATCGCCATGCTCAAGCGCATCGTCACCCTGACACTGGCCCTGCTGGCCACGCTCACCACCACGTTGTTGGCCGGCTGTGGCACACCCTACGCCACCGTTCCTAACGCAAGAGGTGAGCCGGTGATGCTGCTCGGCCACGACCCGGTGGCGTACTTCACGCAAGGCCAGCCACAGCGCGGCAAAGCTGAGTTCAGCGTGAACCTGCCGCAGCGCACCTACTACTTCGCCAACGCCGAACACAAGGCCCGCTTCGAGGCCGCGCCGCAGCGCTTCGAGCCCCAGTACGGGGGCTTTTGCGCCAGCGGCGCGGCCTTTGCCATCAAGCTGGGCACCGACCCCACGGCCTGGACGATCCGCGACGGCCGGCTGTTCATCTTCGGCGACGTGGTGGGCCAAACCGCGTGGGGCGTGGACCCGGCCTGGAACGTGGCCCATGCCGACCGCCTGTGGCCGCAGATGCAAGAGCGCGGCTGGCGCGCACAGTCACTGATGCGCTACGCCAACAAGGTGGAGCATTACAAGACCGGGGCGCAAATCAAGGCCGAGTGGCAGGTCAAGCACCCCGGCCAGGAATGGCCGCGCTACGACCCAGGTGGCATGCTCAACAACCTGGTTCTCAAGCCCCCGGGCTGGCGTGCCGCCGAGGGTTTTGGCCAGCCCGCGCTGGGCTACCCGCAGTAGCCGTCTTCAGCTCTTCTTGGCCTTGGCTGCGGCCACATCCTTGGCGATGTCTTCACCGCTCTTGTAGTGCGGCACACGCAACACCAGCCGCTTGCTGCGCTGCCAGAAGCTGTTGTTGCCGGCCACTTCTTCGGCCCAGTACTTGTCGGCCAGCTTGATGTTGGCCGGCACGTCGATCTCGAAGCCGGCCTTGGAACCAGTGCCGCCGAAGATATAGAGCTTGCCGTCCACCATGCGCCAGGAGTCGGCGTCACCGCCCCAGGGAATGCCGTAGACGATGCCGTTGGCGCAGAAGCCGCCGTACTGCGGCAGGTACTTGGCCGGGCTGGCATCGAACAGCGTCTTGTGCTCGGCACTGGCGAAGCGGAAGGTCACGCCCTGGTGCACGCTTTTGAACTGCGCCGACCCCAGGGCATGCTTGTTCTGGGTGAAATAGGCCACCACGTCATGGCCCTTGAGCATGACGCTGTCTTCGCCGCCATCGGGCACGGCATTCACGGGCTTCAGGGGCGACGACGGGTTTTGCGCCTGCATGGCGCCACAGCCGGCCAGGCCCAGGCTGGCGCACAGGGCGGCAGCACCGAACAGGCGGCGGGTGCGGGCGGTGAAATGGGTGAGGGTCATGGCAGCACTCCTGGTGCAAGGTTGAAAAATGATCAGGCCGCCGCCGTGAAGACCGCGAACCATTCGCGTTCATCGCAGAACGACTGCACCTGGTTGAAGCCGGCGTCGCGCAGCAGGACGGCGAAATCTTCGCGCCGGTACTTGTAGCTGTTCTCGGTGTGGATGCGCTGGCCGGCGCGAAAGTTTCGCGCCCCACCGGGCCAGTGCACGGCCAGGTCTTGCCGCGCTTGCAAATGCATTTCGATGCGCGACTGCGTGGGCTCGAACAAGGCCACATGCTGCCATTGGCGCAGCTCGAAATCGGCGCCGATCAGGCGGTTGGCGTGGCGCAACAGGTTGAGGTTGAAGGCCGCGGTCACGCCCAGCGCGTCGTCATAGGCCGGCTCCAGCACGGCAGCGGGCTTGACCAGATCGACCCCGATCAGCAAGCGCCCGCCTTGCGCCGCGGTGCGCGCCTGCTTCAAGAAAACCAGCGCCGCCGCAGGCGAGAAATTGCCAATGCTGGAGCCCGGGTAGAACAATGTTCGCGGCCCCGCGCCGGCGGCGGCGGGCAGGCTCAAGGTGGTGGCGAAATCGGTGCCCACACCGAGCATCTCGATCTGCGGGTGGCGCTGCTGCAAGGCGGTGACGGATTGGTGCAGGAATTCGACCGCGATGTCCACCGCCACATAGCGCTGCGGGCGCAGCGTGGCGAACAGCGCTTCAGCCTTGGCACAACTGCCGGCGCCCAAGTCGACCAGCGTGTGCGTGGCTGCACAGGCCGCCGCGATGGCGCTGGCATGCGTGGCCATGATGGCGGCTTCGGTGCGCGTGGGGTAGTACTCGTCGAGCTCGGTGATGGCCTCGAACAGGCGCGAGCCCAGGGCGTCGTACAGAAACTTGGGCGAGACCTGCGGCACCGCGGCCAACAAGCCTGCGCTCAATTCCTGGCGCAGCACCTGAGGGTCGGGTTGCTGGGCGGCGATGAAGTGGGGGGTGGTGTTCACGCCAGGAGTATCGCTTCAGTGGCCTCACGCCCCGTGCAGGGCAAGCACTTCGGCGGCGCGCGCCAGGGTGTCGCGGTAACCGGCGGCGATGGCGCGTTCGCGGAACTCGCGGGTGAAGCTGACCCAATAGCCGAATTCGGGATGCAGCACCAGGTCTGCGGCCTGGGCGTCGGGCTCGATGAGGGCGCGCTTGCGCAGGTCAGCGGCGCGAAAGCGCGCTGCCCCGGGTGGGGCGTTGCCCTCATGCGCGCTGGCATCCACCGCCAACACGCGCTGCGCACCCAGCGCGCGGGCCACACGCACCGGCAGCGGTGCCACGCCGTCGGGGTCGATGTGCAGCTCGCCGCGAATGCGCACCGGCGTGAACAGCCCGGCCATCGCGGCCGACGCCTGCACGGCCACGCCGGCGTCGCCCGCAGTGAAGGCCACCAGCGCAGCGTCGCGCTGGCGCACGGCCACGCAGGCCATCGCCACGGGCAGGTCTTCAAGCAGCCGCACCGGCGCGCCAGAACCGGGTTGCGCGCCGGGTTGCGCACCCGGTTGCGAACCGAGGTGCCAACGTATGAAATCAGCCAACGCACTGCCGCTGTAGCGGGCCTGCTCGCCCATGGCCAGGCGCGCCACGGCCAGGGGTTGCAGCTCCAGCGCCAGGGCTTCCAAGGTGGGCATGGCGATGCCGCCGGCACACAGCGTGCCCACCATCGCGCCCACCGAGGCGCCGACAATGAGATCAGGCTTCAGGCCCAGCTCATGCAAGGCCTTGAGCACGCCCACGTGGACGAAGCCGCGCGGCCCGCCCGAGCCCAGCACCCACGCCACACGGGGTGCCTGGCGCAGCGGCAGGGCCTGCGGGGCGTGGGCGCCGGCGTGGTCGGCGTCGGGCCAGACGGCGCAGCCGCCGAGCGTGAAGGGCCACGCCCAGGCCGCAGCCGCTTGCAGGCCCAGCCTGCGCCCGGGCTGGGCCACGCTATTCGGCAGCACCGACGCGGGCCCCGGCCTGGCCCGGCTCGAACCAGCCCTGTGCCTGGCCTGGCAGCCCCGGGCCTGGCAGCGCGCGCGCGCCGGCATAGGGCGCAGGCCAGCCCAGCAGCGCGCTGGCGCGTTCACAGCGCTCGCGCAAATCAGCCGCGTCGCGCCCACCCAGGTGCAGGATGCCGTAGCGGTAGCTGCCCAGCCATTTGAAGTCGCGCGCGATCGCACCCGCGCTCTTGGGGAAGGTGAGCAGCAGGGCATCGGGAAACACCTGCTTGAGTGCGCGCACCTGTTCGGCACCGGGCATCGCCGGCGCTTGCGGCGTGAAGCTGCGGTAGACGAAGCTGGACGCCGCGCCACAGCGCCTGGGCACACGGGCATGCGTGGCCACGGCCGCCGCATCTGCGCCGGTGGCCAGCGCCAGCGACAGCGCATGGCTGTCGATGCCTTGCACGCGCAGGTACAGGTCTGAGAACTGCGAGGCCAGGCGCGGGTTGAACTCGATCACCGTCAAGCGGCCACTGGCAGCGTCGTGGAA
>JAYUPO010000290.1:0-3673 GCA_043760085.1 Burkholderiales bacterium | reverse complement strand
GCGCACCATGAGGTGATGGAGTGCCTGGGCACGATGCTCTGGGACAGCCAGCGCAGCGGCCGCCCGCCCGACGGCCAGGCCTACCTGGAAGCGGTGCGGCAGCGCGCCACGCGCTGAGTCAGCGCGATCTAGGCTGCCGGTGCCGGTGCCGGCGCCGCAGCAGCCTGCGCATCCTCCTGCTCTTGCAGCAGCCGCCACATCACCTTGCCGGAGCCGCTCTTGGGCAGGGCGTCGACAAACGCCACCTGGCGCGGCGCCTTGTACGCCGCCATGTGCTCGCGCGCCCAATCAATGACCTGCTGCTCGCTCACCTGCCCGCGCGCTTCGCTGCGCAGCACCACCAGGGCCTTGACGGTTTCGCCGCGGTAGGCGTCGCGCGCCGCAATCACGCAGGCCTCTTGCACCCAGGGGCACTTGAACAGCATCAGCTCTACTTCAGACGGCCAGACCTTGTAGCCGCTGGCGTTGATCATGCGCTTGAGGCGGTCGGTGATGAAGAAGTAGCCTTCAGCGTCCATGTGGCCCAGGTCGCCGGTGCGGAAGAACGACTTGCCTTCGAACTCCACGAACGCCTGCGCCGTGGCCTCGGGCTGGCGCCAATAGCCTTTGAAGACCTGCGGGCCATTGACGATGATTTCGCCTTGCTCGCCGGGCGGCATTTCTTGCAGCGTGAGCGGGTCCACCACGCGCGAATCGGTGCCGAAGATCGGGATACCCAGGCATTGCAGCTTGGCTCGCTCGGGCGGGTTGTTGTGGCTGGGCGCGGCGGTTTCGGTCAGGCCATAACCTTCGGCGAAAGTCAGGCCGAATTCATCGATCAAGCGCTGCGCCACGGCCTGCGGCATGGCCGCGCCGCCGCCGGAAATGTTGCGCAGCGAGCTGAAGTCGAAGCGCTTGTAGTTGGGGCTGGCGAACAGGTCGATCACCATGGTGGGTATGGCCACCCAGTGGCTCACCTGCCAACGCGCGATGCTGCGCCCGGCGAGTTCACGATCCCAGCGCGGCAAGATCACCAGCGTGGCGCCGGCATACACCGCGCCGAGCACGCTGACCACCATGCCGGTGATGTGGAACATCGGCACCACGGCCAGCGCCACCGTCTCGGGCCCGCTGTGGCTCCACTGGCCGATCACCGTGTTGTGCATCAGGCCGCGGTGCGTGTGCATGCAACCCTTGGGCAGCCCGGTGGTGCCCGAGGTGTAGGGCAGCAAGGCCAGGTCGTCACCCTGTGCGGTATGGGGCGTGGGGCGCAGGTTGCGCGCCAACGCTTCTTGCCAGCGGGTGTGGCCTTCAGGCAAGACGGGCGCTGAACGCAGCCACTTTTCGGTGGCTTCGTTGGGTGCGTCTTCGGGGGCGATGGCCGCGGGCAGCGCATCGGCGTAGCTGGCCACCAGCACGGCGCGCACGCGTTGCATCGGCACCAGTTCGCTGTTGGCAGCGGCCACGGTGGCGGCCAGGTCGGCGCTGCAGATCACCGCCTTGGTGTCGGGATCGGTCAGGTAGTGGCCGAATTCGTCGGCCTTGTTCATCGGGTTCACCGGCACCACCACGGCGTCTGCCCTCAAGATGGCATACACCGCCACCAGGTACTGCGGGCAGTTCTGCATGAACAGCGCCACCCGGCCGCCCTTGGCCACACCCTGCGCTTGCAGCCAGCCGGCCAGGGCCAGGGCCTGGGCCTTCAGCTCGGCGTAGCTCAATTCACGGCCGAAGAAGATGCAGGCCGGCTTGTTGGGGTAGCGCGTGGCACTCACTTCCAGGTTAAACCACAGCGAGGTTTGCGGCACCACCAGTTCGCGCGGCAAGCGCTTGGGCCAATGGGCATGGTGTGGGCGGTTGTGCAGGCGGTTGATCAAAGTGGCTCCTGGCTCATGGCGCGGCGGCGCGCAACTGCGCCGGCTCTATTGAGTGCATTGGCCGTTCACGGCCGGCCTAAAGGCCACGCCGCGCCAGGCTTGGAGCGCGCTAGCGCCGCCCTGCAGCGTCAAACTGGGCCGGGCCAGTGCGGCATGATCCCAGCGGCTGGCGTCGGCGCTTTGGCCCAACATCAGGCTGTTGCCGTGAATGCGGCCCTCACCGGCCCAGCTCACGTCTGCGGCCTGAAAGCTGGCCTGCACTTGTTGAAAGCGCTGTTGAACCACCAAGCTGGCGCGCTGCTTGCCCTGGCGCGCGCACCACAGGCCGCGCAACGGCGCCGGCACCACCCACAGGTGGGCGCGGCTCAACTTTTCGCGGCCCACGGCTTTGTCGGGCACGTCGAGCGTGATGCTGCGCTCGGGCTCCCAATCGCCCATGTCCCAATCGTGCGAAACGATGCGCGTGCCCGGCGCCAATTGCAGCAGCGCCGGGCGCAACTGCAGATTGAGTTCAGGCAGCAAGTACATGGTGATGACGCTGGCCTGGGCCAGGTCGGTCTTGAACAGGTCTTGCACTTCGAAGCGCGCTTGCTGCGCCACGCCCGCGGCCTGCGCGTTGCGGCGGCTGCGTTCCACCAGGTCGGGCACGATCTCCACGCCCAGGCCGCGTGCGCCAAAGAAGCGCGCGGCGCTGATGACGATGCGCCCGTCGCCCGAGCCCAGGTCGAGCACGAAGTCGCTGGCCTTCACATCGGCCAGCTTCAACATGGCCATCACCACGTTGTCGGGCGTGGTGATGAAGGGCACTTCTTCCTGCGCCTGGGCGCCGGGCCCGGCCAGCAGCAGCGCGGCGAGGGCCGCCACATGGGCACCCTTCATCAAGGCCTTCACATCACCGCGCCGAGTTGCCACGGCACAAATTCGTTCTGGCCGTAGCCATGCAACTCGCTCTTGGTGGCCCGGCCCGAGGCGGTGGCCAGCATCAGCGCGAAGATACGTTGGCCCACTTCGTCCACCGTTTCGTCGCCGTCGATGATGCTGCCGCAGTTGATGTCCATGTCTTCTTCCTGCTTGTGCCACAGCGCCGTGTTGGTGGCCAGCTTGAGCGAAGGCGACGGCGCGCAGCCATAGGCCGAGCCACGCCCGGTGGTGAAGCAAATGAGGTTGGCGCCGCCCGCCACCTGCCCGGTGGCCGACACCGGATCGAAACCCGGCGTGTCCATGAACACGAGGCCTTTCTGCTTCACCGGCTCGGCGTAGCGGTAGACCTCCATCAGCGGTCCGGTGCCGCCCTTCATCGACGAGCCCAGCGACTTCTCGAAAATATTCGCCAGCCCACCGGTCTGGTTGCCCGGGCTAACGTTGCCGTTGATCTGCGTGTCGCGACCGACGGTATATTCGTCCTTCCACCAGCGGATGCGCGCGACCAGCTTCTCGCCCACTTCGCGCGAACGCGCGCGGCGCGTGAGCGTATGCTCGACGCCGTAGATTTCCGGTGTTTCCGACAGGATCGCGGTGCCGCCGTGGCGCGCGAGTATGTCCATCGCGGCGCCTAACGCCGGGTTGGCGGTGATCGACGAGAAGCCGTCCGAGCCGCCGCATTGCAATCCCACCGTGATATGGCTCGCGGGAACCCGCGTGCGCGTGACGCGGTTGGCTTCCGGCAGCATCTCCTTCACCGCCGCCACGCCCGCTGCAACTGTTTTGGTCGTGCCGCCCTCGTCCTGCATGACGAACGAGCGCAGGCGCGAGTTCGTCTCGAGACCCTGCTCCTTGAATAATTTGGCTACCTGATTGCGCTCGCAACCGAGGCCGAC
>JAYUPO010000289.1:0-9638 GCA_043760085.1 Burkholderiales bacterium | reverse complement strand
AAGCAGATGATGTCGACCACCACGTCTTTCATGAACTGCTGGCGGTAGGCCATGGCCAACTGGGTGCACAGCACCACGGCTTCGGGGTCGTCGCCGTTCACGTGCAGCACCGGGGCTTCGATCATCTTCACCACGTCACTGCAATACAGCGTGGAGCGGCTGTCGCGCGGGTCACTGGTGGTGAAGCCGATCTGGTTGTTCACCACCAGGTGCACCGTGCCGCCGGTGAAGTAGCCGCGCGTTTGCGCCAGCGCCAGCGTTTCCATCACCACGCCCTGGCCGGCAAAGGCGGCGTCACCGTGCACCAGCACGGGCAGCACCTGGGCGCCGGTGGTGTCGCCACGGCGATCCATGCGTGCCTTGACCGAGCCTTCGACCACCGGGTTCACGATCTCCAGGTGCGACGGGTTGAAGGCCAGCGTCAAATGCACCGGCCCACCGGGCGTGGAGATGTCGCTTGAAAAGCCCTGGTGGTACTTCACGTCGCCCGACGGCAGGTCTTCCTTGGCCGTGTGGTCGAACTCGGCGAACAGGTCGGCCGGCATCTTGCCCAGGGTGTTGACCAGCACGTTCAGCCGCCCGCGGTGGGCCATGCCGATCACGATCTCCTGTACGCCCTGTTCACCCGCACGCTGCACCAGTTCGTCGATGCTGGCGATGAAGCTTTCGCTGCCTTCCAGCGAGAAGCGCTTTTGCCCCACGTACTTGGTGTGCAGGTAGCGCTCGAGTCCTTCAGAGGCGGTGAGCCGGTCGAGGATGTGCTTTTTCTTTTCGGCCGTGAAAGCCGGCTTGCTGCGCATGGTTTCCAGGCGTTCCTGCCACCAGCGCTTCTCGGCCGGGTCGGTGCAGTGCATGAACTCCACTCCCACCGTGCCGCAGTAGGTTTCACGCAGCGCCTGCACGATTTCGCGCAGGCTCATGTTCTCGGCCTTGCCGAAGTAGGTGTTGGCGGCACTGAACGTGATGTCCATGTCGGACTCGCTCAGGTCGTAGAACGCCGGCTCCAGCTCGGCGATCTTGGGCCGCTCGGTGCGCTTGAGCGGGTCCAGGTCGGCCCAGCGCGAACCGAGGAAACGGTAAGCGGCGATCAGCGACTGCACATGCACCTGCTTGCGTGCCACAGCCAGGTCAGACGCGCTGGCTTTCAGGGCGAAAGCGTTGGCCTTGGCGCGTTGCGCGAAGGATTCAACCACCGGTGCATGGGCGACATCGCGGCTTTCGCTGCCGTCGAGCGCGGGCACGTTTTGCAGGTTGTCGAAGTAGCTGCGCCAGGTGTCGGGCACGCTGGCAGGATTGTCGAGATAGGCTTCGTAGAGCTCTTCGACGTACGGGGCGTTGCCACCGAACAGGTACGAGTTGGACCTGTATTGCTGCATCATTTCTAGCTCACCTTCTGCCCGGGTCTGCCGAGCGTCGATGGGTTGATCAACCTTCCGCGCACCCCGGCTTCACCGGTTGGCGGATTGCTTCGCGCCTTGCTGGGCCGGGCAGGCCTGCAAGGGGGCACGAAAGGGCCTTGTTTCGCTGGGCGCAACTCTAGCATCGCACCCCGCTGTTATTAGCCGCACATTAGACCGTGCAAGACCTTGTACTTTCCTGACAGCGTGCTGCGTGGGCCGCCACACTGCGCGGGTATGCCCCGCCCCGCCCACCCCAAGGTGCTGTACCTGCACGCCCACGCCCCGGCCAAGCCGCCCACCGGGCGGGCATGCAACGGTTGCGGCGCGTGCTGCGCCTGGCAACCCTGCCCGCTGGGCATGCTGCTCAGCCGCCGGCGCCATGGCGCCTGTTCAGCCCTGCGCTGGCACGCTGCACAGCGCATCTACCTGTGCGCAGCGGTGGCTGCGCCGCGCAGCGTGCTGCCCTGGTTGCCGGCATGGGCCGCGCCCGCGCTGGCGCGCCTGGCGCGGCGCTGGATCGCCGCCGGCGCGGGCTGCGACTTCGACGCCGAGCTGGCCTGAATCTCGCCCGCGCGCCTGCGGGCTAATCCTGTGCGCTGGCCCGTGCGCAGCGCATAGCATCTGCGCTTCCGTTTCCCTCATGGAGCCCCGTATGAAGATCAAGGCCCTATTCACCACGGCCGCCCTGCTGGCCGGCCTGGCGGCAGTACCCAGCCACGCCGTGACACTGCGCTGGGCAGCGCAGAACGACATCCTCACGCTGGACCCGCACTCGCAGAACCACGCCACCACCAACGCGATCCTGATGCACTCGTACGAGGGCCTGACGCGCTACAACGACAAGTACGAGCTTGAGCCCGGGCTGGCCACCAAGTGGACGTACATCTCGCCCACGCAGGTGCGCTTCGAGCTGCGCCGCGGCGTGAAATTCCATGACGGCTCGCCGTTCAGCGCTGACGACGTGGTGTTCAGCTTCGGGCGCATCAAGCAGCCGCAAGGCACGATGGGAATTTACGTCACCGGCATTGGCGACATCAAGAAGGTCGATGACCACACGGTCGACTTCATGCTCAGCGGCACCACCCCGATCTTGCTGCGCAACATCGTCGACTTTCGCATCATGAGCAAAGCCTGGGCGGAGAAGAACAAGACCACCAACACACAGGACTACAAGAACAAGGAAGACAACTATGCCTCGCGCAATGCGAGCGGCACCGGCCCGTACAAGATCACCGGCTGGCTGCCCGACCAGCGCGTGAACATGACGGTCAACGCCGATTGGTGGGACAAGCACGGCAACAACGTCACCGAGGTGGTGTACACGCCCATCAAGAGCGACCCCACGCGCGTGGCCGCCTTGCTGTCGGGCGATGTGGACATGCTCACCGACTTGCCCACGCAAGACGTGACCCGGCTGCGCAACGACCCCAAGCTGAAGATCGTCGACGGCCACGAGGTGCGCACCATCTTCGTGGCGCTCGACCAATTCAACCCCGAGCTGAAGTACAGCGACGTGAAGGGCAAGAACCCGTTCAAGGACAAGCGCGTGCGCGAAGCCTTGAGCATCGCCATCGACCGTGAAGCCATCAAGCGCACCACCATGCGTGGCCTGTCGCTGCCGGCCGGCATCATCGTGGCACCCGGTGTCAACGGCCATTCGCCCGAGGTCGACACAGTGCTCAAGCCCGACCCCGAACGCGCCAAGCGCCTGCTGGCCGAAGCCGGCTACCCCAACGGCTTCGAGTTTCAGCTCAACTGCCCCAACAACCGCTATGTGAACGACGAAGAAATCTGCCAGAACCTGGTGGCCATGTGGGCCCGCATCGGCATCAAGACCAAGCTCTTTGCCGAGGGCATGGCCACCTTCATTCAGAAGGTGCAGAACTTTGATTCATCGGCTTACCTCCTGGGTTGGGGCGTGGCCACGTACGACGCCCAGTACTCGCTGCAAAGCCTGATCCGCACCCGCACCAGTGGGGCCGACGGCAACTTCAACTTCGGCCGCGTCAGCGATGCCAAGGTCGATCAGTTGGTCGATGCGATGAAAACCGAAACCGACGTGGCCAAGCGCAACGCCCTGATCCGCGAAGCTCTGGTGCGCACGCGCGACGAGCATTTGTCGATGCCGCTGCACCACCAGCTGCGGCCGTGGGCCATGAAGGCCGGCGTGAGCACGGTGCACCGCTCGGACGACCGGCCTGAGGCACGCTTCACTTCGGTGAAATAACGGTTCACTTCACTTGCCACTTCACTTGCCACTTCACTGACTGCGGCGAGCGCCGCAGCAGCCTGAAACAGGCCCGCAGCAGTGCGGGCCTGTGCGCTTCAGGGCAGGCTGTGGTGGAAGACCGTGCCGCCTTGCAGGCCCAGGCGCAAGTGCTTCTCTGGCTGGGCCAGCACCTGGGCATCGGTGGTGGGGTCGCCGTCGACGATCAACAGGTCAGCGAACGCGCCCGCCACCAACTGGCCGATCTGGTGCTCCGCGCGCATCAACCGCGCCGCCGTGATGGTGGCGCCCTGCAAGACTTCAAGCGCCGATTGCGCCGGGCTGCGCAGCAGGAATTCTTCAGACTGGCGCGCATGCATGTGGCCGAGCAGATCGGTGCCAAACACCACCGGCACGCCTTCACTGCGCGCCAGCCGAATGGCCTCGATGCCGCGCTGCTGCACCTTGGCCAGCTTGTCAAGCATGGCGGCTGACCAACCCAGCTTTTGGCCTTCATCAGCCAAGGCCGCATAGGTGGCCAGCGTGGGCACCAGGTAGGCGCCCTGCTGCTTCATCACCCGCACCGTGGCCTCGTCGATCAGGTTGCCGTGTTCGATGGAACGCACCCCGGCCAGCACGGCGCGCGTCACGGCACGCGGCGAATAGGCGTGGGCCATGGCGTACAGGTTGGCGGCCTCGGCTTCCTCGCAAGCCGCGCGCAATTCTTCGTTTGAAAACTGCGTGCCTTCGAGCGGGTCGCTCGGGCTGGAGACACCGCCGCCGGCCATGATCTTGATCTGGTTGGCCCCGTTGCGCACTTGCTCGCGCACGGCGCGGCGCACTTCGCCCACGCCGTCGGCAATCGCACCGATCAGCCCCAGGCCGGCGCAGGCGCAGAACATCTCGCGCGTGCGCACGCCCTTGGGCCGCATGTCGGCATGGCCGCCGGTTTGCGAAATGGGGGATCCGGCAATGAACAGGCGCGGGCCGGCGAACAGGCCGCGCGCCACGGCTTCTTGCAAGCCAAAGTCAGCCCCCGCAGCGTCGCGCACGCTGGTGAAGCCGCGCTGCAACATGCCGCGCATGATTTCGCTGCTCTGCGCGGTGACCAGCGAGGGTGGCTGCAACGCCAGGCCCACCAGGTCGTGCGAGGCGGCCACCACGTGCACGTGCGCATCGATCAGGCCGGGCAGCACCACGCGGCCGGCGGCATCGAAGACCTGCGCCGCATCGACCTGGATGGGCACTTGCGTCACGGTTCGCACCACGCCGTCTTCAATGACCACCGTGCTGTGTGGCCGCAGCACACCGGCGGCGGCATCAAACAAGTTCGCGTTGATGACGGCCTGGCGCTGCATCAACTTCACCCCATGCAGCGCTGGCGTGCTGCGGCGAACTCACGCTCCAACCGCGCCACGAACTGCGCGACCGGCACCACCTTGTCGATGACCGAGATGCCCTGGCCACAACCCCAGATGTCTTTCCAGGCCTTGCCCTTGGAGCCTTCGCCGGTTGAGAAATTCATCTTGCTCGGGTCGCTTTCGGGCAAGGCATCTGGGTCCAGCCCAGCATTCACGATCGAAGGCCTGAGGTAGTTGCCGTGCACGCCGGTGAAGAGGCTGGAGTAAACAATATCGTCACTGCTGCAATCGACGATGCATTGCTTGTAGGCCTCGCTGGCACGCGCCTCCGCGGTGGCCACGAAGGCCGAGCCGATGTAGCCGAAATCGGCCCCCATGGCGCGTGCGGCCAGCACGGCATCACCGGTGGCGATGCAGCCGCTCAGGGCCAGCGGGCCATCGAACCACTGGCGAATTTCTTGCACCAGTGCGAACGGGCTTTTCACCCCGGCGTGGCCTCCGGCGCCAGCGGCCACAGCGATCAGGCCGTCGGCACCCTTCTCACTGGCCTTGCGTGCAAACTTGTTGTTGATGATGTCGTGCAGCACGATGCCGCCCCAGGCGTGCACGGCGTCGTTGATGTCGGTGCGCGCACCCAGCGAGGTGATGATGATGGGCACCTTGTACTTGGCGCACACCGCCATGTCATGGTCGAGCCGCTCGTTCGTGCGGTGCACGATCTGGTTGATGGCGTACGGCGCGCTCGGCGCTTCCGGGTGGGCACGGTCCCACGCGGCCAGGCCTGCGCTGATCTCGGCTAACCATTCATCCAACTGTTCGGCCGGCCGGGCGTTGAGCGCAGGCATCGAGCCGACGATGCCGGCGGTGCATTGCGCAATCACCAGCTTGGGGTTGCTGACGATGAACAGCGGCGCGCCGATGACGGGCAGGCGAACGCGATCGAAGACGGCGTGCAAAGGCATCAGAAAGACTCCAGGGCCAGGGCGGTGACGGATGCGGCGCCTTCGACGATGCTGTCGCGAAAGCCCGGGGCCTGGGTGAGGATGTGGTCGGCGTGGAACTGCGCGGTGACGATCTTTGCGCGCATGAAATCGGCCTGAACGCCTTCGGCCAGCCGGTCTTCGGCCACCATGAGCGCGCGCGCCATTTGCCAGCCGCTGACCAGGGTGCCGGCGAGCATCATGTAAGGCACGCTGCCGGCGTACACATCGTTGGGGCTTGCCTTGGAGCGTTCCACCACGAAGGCCACGACGTCCAGAAACGCCTGCCGCGCCGCGCCCAGACGGCGCGCCATGTTGCGGCCAGCATCACTTGGGCGCGCCAGCAAGGCCGCTTCAGTGGCCTCGATTTGCGCCGCCACGGCACGCGCCACCGCGCCACCATCGCGCGCGGTTTTGCGGCCCACCAGGTCGTTGGCCTGGATGGCAGTTGTGCCTTCGTAGATGGTGAGGATCTTGGCGTCGCGCAGGTGCTGCGCCGCGCCGGTTTCCTCGATGTAACCCATGCCGCCATGCACCTGCACGCCCAGGCTGGCCACATGCAGGCTCATCTCGGTGGACAGGCCCTTGATCAGCGGCACCAGGAATTCGTAGAAGGCCTGGTTCTGTGCCCGCGCTTGCGCATCGGGGTGGGCATGCGCGGCGTCATAAGCGGCAGCGCCCACCAGCGCCATGGCACGGCAGGCCTCGGTTTGCGCGCGCATGGTCATGAGCATGCGCCGCACATCGGGGTGGTGGATGATGGCGCCGGCGCGCGGCAGCGAGCCATCGACCGGCCGGCTTTGCACACGCTCGCGCGCAAAGGCCACGGCCTGCTGCGTGGCGCGCTCGGCCAGCGCAATGCCCTGCACGCCCACGCCAAAGCGCGCCGCGTTCATCATGATGAACATGTACTCAAGGCCGCGGTTTTCCTGCCCCACCAGCGTGGCCACGGCGCCGCCATGGTCACCGTACTGAAGCACCGCCGTCGGGCTGGCCTTGATGCCCAGCTTGTGCTCGATGCTCACGCAGTGCACATCGTTACGTGTACCGTTAGCCAGCACCTTGGGGCACGCGAACAGCGAGATGCCTTTCACGCCTTCGGGCGCGCCCACCACGCGCGCGAGCACGAGGTGGACGATGTTCTCGGCCAGGTCGTGCTCGCCGTAGGTGATGAAGATCTTGGTGCCGAAGAGCTTGTACGTGCCATCGGGCTGCGGCTCGGCACGGGTGCGCACCGCCGCCAGGTCGCTGCCGGCTTGCGGCTCGGTGAGGTTCATCGAGCCGGTGAAGCGGCCTTCGATCATCTGCGGAATGAACTC
This sequence comes from Burkholderiales bacterium, assembly GCA_043760085.1. Taxonomy (GTDB): domain Bacteria; phylum Pseudomonadota; class Gammaproteobacteria; order Burkholderiales; family Burkholderiaceae_C; genus Rubrivivax. The sequence goes on along the minus strand of JAYUPO010000289.1, from coordinate 2,372 downwards.
TGCCTTCTGCGCGTCGGTGCCGGCGGTGAGCAGGGCTTCGATGGCGCCGTCAGTCAACAGCGGGCACAGCGCAAAACTCAGGCTGGCACTGTTGATCATCTCGCTGCATGCGGCGTGAATCAGCTTGGGCAGGCCCTGGCCGCCAAATTCAGGCGGGTGCGACAGGCCTTGCCAGCCGCCCGCGGCGTATTGCTTGAACGCATCCTGGAAACCCTTGCTCGTGGTGACCTGGCCATCTTTGAAGAACGAAGGCATGCGGTCGCTCTCGGCGTTCAGCGGCGCGATCACGCCTTCGGCCAACTTGGCGCACTCTTCAAGCACGGCCGCAGCGGTGTCGTAGCCTGAATCTTCGTGGCCCGGCAACTGCGCCACCGCCTCAATGCCGGCCAGTTCCTTCATCACGAACAGCATGTCTTTGAGCGGGGCGCGGTAGCTCATCATCGTCTCCAAAAAGAAAAAGGGCGCCGCAGCGGGCGCCCTGAAGCAGGTGGCTCAGAGGCTTTTCACAAGCTCTGGCACGGCAACGAACAAGTCTGCCTCCAACCCATAGTCGGCCACGCTGAAGATCGGTGCTTCAGCGTCTTTGTTGATGGCCACGATGACCTTGCTGTCTTTCATGCCGGCCAGGTGCTGGATGGCGCCGCTGATGCCGCAGGCGATGTACAACTGCGGCGCCACGATCTTGCCGGTTTGCCCCACCTGCCAGTCGTTGGGTGCATAACCGGCGTCTACAGCGGCGCGGCTGGCGCCCAGCGCCGCCCCCAGCTTGTCGGCCAGCGGCGTGAGCACGTCATTGAACTTGTCGCTCGACCCCATGGCCCGCCCGCCGCTGACAATGATCTTGGCCGCGGTGAGCTCGGGCCGGTCGTTCTTGGCGATCTCGCTGCCCATGAAGCTGCTCAGGCCGCTGTCAGCCACCGCGGTTAACGTTTCAATTGACGCACTGCCGCCGCTGGCCGCGGCCGGGTCAAAACCGGTGGTGCGAACGGTGATGACTTTGATGGCGTCAAGGCTTTGCACCGTGGCGATCGCGTTGCCGGCATAGATGGGGCGCTCGAAGGTGTCGGCGCCGAGCACCTTGGTCACGTCGCTGATCTGCGCCACATCCAGCTTGGCGGCCACGCGCGGGGCCACGTTCTTGCCCGCCGCGGTGGCGGGGAACAGGATGTGGCTGTAGCTCGCAGCGTCGTTACCAACGATTGCCAGCACTTGCGCGGCAACGTTCTCGGCCAGGCCGTGGTTCAGCCCGGGGGCATCGGCATGCAGCACTTTGGCCACGCCGGCAATCTGTGCAGCAGCCGCGGCGGCCGCGCCAGCCTCGTGGCCGGCCACCAGCACGTGCACCTCGCCACCGCATTGCAGGGCGGCACTCACGGTATTGAGCGTGGCACCGCGGACGGTGGCGTTGTTGTGTTCAGCTATCACCAATGCGGTCATGGTCAGATCACCTTCGCTTCATTCTTGAGCTTGTCCACCAGGGCTGCCACATCGGCCACCTTGACGCCGGCGCCGCGCTTGGGCGGCTCGCTGACCTTCAAGGTCTTGATGCGCGGGGCAACGTCAACGCCCAGGTCGGCCGGCTTGAAAATGTCCATCGTCTTCTTCTTGGCCTTCATGATGTTGGGCAGCGTCACATAACGCGGCTCGTTCAGGCGCAAGTCAGTCGTGATCACGGCGGGCAGCTTGATCTTCAGGGTCTCCAGGCCACCATCGACTTCGCGCGTGACGCTGGCCATGCCATCAGCCACTTCCACCTTGCTGGCGAAGGTGGCTTGCGGCATGCCGGCCAGGGCTGCGAGCATCTGGCCGGTCTGGTTGCAGTCGTCGTCGATCGCCTGCTTGCCCAGGATCACCAGGCCGGGCTGTTCCTTGTCGCACAAGGCCTTGAGCAGCTTGGCCACGGCCAGCGGCTGCAGCTCGTCAGCGCATTCGACCAGGATGGCGCGGTCAGCGCCAATGGCCATGGCCGTGCGCAGGGTCTCCTGGCATTGGGTGACGCCGCACGACACCGCAATCACCTCTGTGGCCACGCCCTTCTCTTTCAATCGCACGGCCTCTTCAATGGCGATTTCATCGAACGGGTTCATGCTCATCTTGACGTTGGCAATGTCCACGCCCGTGCCGTCAGACTTGACGCGAACCTTGACGTTGTAATCGACCACCCGTTTGACGGGCACCAAAATCTTCATGAGGCGAGCTCCTGCAATGGAATGAATCGATACCGATGCGTTTGATTCTATGGGGCCGGTTTTGCAGCCCAACGCCAGGCTGGATGATGCGGCGCGCGAAAATAGAACGACCGTTCTATTTTAGCCCGGCGCCCAGATCAGACGTGCCCGCCTGGGCCATGCCGCGCGCCACGTTCACCGGGC
>JAYUPO010000288.1:0-1539 GCA_043760085.1 Burkholderiales bacterium | reverse complement strand
CTCAATGAGCACCGATCTCGCCGCCCCTGCCACGATCGACGGGTTTCACCTCGTGATCGAAGGCCTCAAGCTCAACGGCATCAACACCATCTTCGGCCTGCCCGGCATTCCCATCACTGATCTCACCCGCATGGCGCAAGCCGAAGGCATGCGCGTCATTTCCTTCCGCCACGAGCAGCACGCCGGCAACGCCGCGGCGGCGGCGGGTTTCCTGACGCAAAAGCCCGGCATCTGCCTCACCGTTTCAGCGCCGGGCTTTTTGAATGGGCTCACGGCGCTGGCCAATGCCACGACCAACTGCTTCCCGATGATCCTGATCAGCGGCTCGAGCGAGCGCGAGATCGTCGACCTGCAGCAAGGCGACTACGAAGAAATGGACCAGCTCGCCATCGCCAAGCCGCTGTGCAAGGCGGCGTTTCGCGTGCTGCATGCGCAAGACATCGGCGTGGGCATTGCGCGTGCCATCCGCTCGGCGCTTTCCGGCCGGCCGGGTGGCGTGTATCTCGACCTGCCGGCCAAGCTGTTCGCGCAGACCCTGGACGCCGCCGCGGGCCGCGCTTCATTGATCAAGGTGGTGGACCCGGCGCCAAAGCAGATTCCCGCGCAAGACGCCGTGCAGCGCGCGCTCGATTTGCTCAAAGGTGCGAAGCGCCCGCTCATCGTGCTGGGCAAAGGTGCGGCCTACGCACAGGCCGATACCGAGGTGCGCGCGCTGGTTGAACGCAGCGGCATCCCGTATCTGCCCATGTCCATGGCCAAGGGCCTGTTGCCCGACACGCATGTGCTGTCGGCCTCTGCCGCACGCTCCTATGTGTTAGCCGAAGCCGATGTGGTGATGCTGGTCGGCGCGCGCTTGAACTGGCTGCTGTCGCACGGCAAGGGCAAGACCTGGGGCGCTGAGGCGGGCACGAACAACAAAAAGCAGCAGTTCATTCAAATTGACATCGCGCCCACTGAGATCGACAGCAACGTGGCCATTGCCGCGCCGGTGATCGGCGACATCGGCTCCTGTGCCGCTGCCCTGGTGGCCGGCATGGGTGCGAATTGGGCCAAGCCGCCGGCTGACTGGGTGGGTGCGATCGCCGAGCGCAAAGACAAGAACCTGAGCAAGATGGCCGAAACCCTGGCCAAGAACCCTTCGCCCATGAACTTCCACAGCGCGCTGGCGGTGGTGCGCGAGGTGATCAAGAACCGGCCCGATGTGACGCTGGTGAACGAAGGCGCGAACACGCTCGACTTCACGCGCAGCATCGTTGACATGGCCGAGCCGCGCAAACGGCTCGACGTGGGCACCTGGGGCATCATGGGCATCGGCATGGGTTTTGCGGTGGCCGCTGCGGTGACCACCAACAAGCCGGTGATTGCGATTGAAGGCGACAGCGCTTTCGGCTTCAGCGGCATGGAAGTCGAAACCATTTGCCGCTACAACCTGCCCATTTGTGTGGTGGTGTTCAACAACAACGGCGTCTACAAGGGCACCGACGTGAACGGCTCGGGCGGCACTGACGTGGCCCCCACCGTGTTCGTGAAGGGCGCGCG
>JAYUPO010000287.1:0-3699 GCA_043760085.1 Burkholderiales bacterium | reverse complement strand
GCCTGTCAGAGCGACAGGCGTGCCTTCGCGCCGGATGCAGCACTTGCCGCCGTCACCCACCCCTGGGGCGAGCACTGCACGCGTGTCGCGCGTTTGGTGATCGCCGGCCGATGGGCGGCCAAGCCGGTGTGGGGCGGCATGCAGGACGGCCTGGTGCCGTTGACGTTGAGTGCGATGAGCCCGGCCGTGCCGGCCGACGTGCAGGCGCTGGTCAAGACACGCCGCAAGACCATCGTCGCCGGCAGTTTCAAGCCGTTCGCGGCGCCCCTGGCCGACGACGAAGGCCGTGTGCGGTTCACGCAGGGTGCGCTGGACGATGGCGCCATCGCGGCGATGAACGGGTTCGTGCGGGGTGTGCTGGGCAGCTTGCGCACGCCCTGCCAAGAGCCGGCGACGACGGCGCGAACCTACAGCGCGGCGGCCAACACCGCCGCGCTGCCGCCGAACGCATAGACATCCATGCCCAGGCTGCCGAGCGTCACGCTGCCGTGCAGGCGCAGCGGCACCGCCTCGCGCCCGCCGGCACCGGCGGCCACAAACCAGGGCAGCAGGTGCTCGTCGGTCGGGTGCATGTCCACCGCATGCGGCGCGCGGCTGCGGTAGTCGAACAGCGTGTCCCAATCGCGCGCCGCGCTGCGCGCCTGCATCCAGTCGCGGAAGGCGCGGCTTTCGGGAATCTCGGGCTGCACCGCGGTGTTGCGCAGGCCACCGGCGAGCGCGCGCCGCAGGTTGTGCGTGATGCTGCCACTGCCCAGCACGAGGATGCCTTCGGCGCCCAGCGATGCCAGCGCTTCGCCCAGGGCAAACTGCTGTGCCGGGCTTTGGGTGGGCACGAAGGCGAGTGGCAGCACCGGGATGTCGGCGTCCGGGAAGAGGTAACGCAGCGCCGTCCAGTTGCCGTGGTCGAGGCCACTCTCGGGGCTGAGGTGCGAGGCAATGCCCGCCTCCTTCAACAGCTCGGCCACACGATCGGCCAGTGCGGGCGCGCCGGCCACGTCATAACGCAGCGTGAAGAGCTGGGGGTCGAAGTTGCCGAAGTCGTACACCGCCTCGTGCTTCGGCCCGGCCAGCAGCACCGGCGCACGCGCCGCGGTGTGGGCTGAGACCGCGACGATGGCGCGTGGTTTGCCAAACCTGGCGCTGATCGTCGGCCCGAGGCGTTGCATGAAGGCCCCCGCCGCGCCGGGCTCCAGCGCGATCATTGGCGAGCCGTGGGAAACAAAGATCGAGGGCAGTGAAGTGTTCATGCCGCTATTGCAGCACCGGCGAGGCGGCTGGGCGTTCGTGGCCATCGCATGCAGCGTTCAATCGAATCGTTCGACCGGGTTGCGCCGCGATAATGCGGGCCACCCGCCGGCACCCGGCCTTCCGCCTCACGCCACCGCAGCGCCATGCCCGAAATCGTCTTCAAAGGCAAAGAATACGTCTACAACCACCACCTGACGGTGCCTTACCGCCCGTTGGTGCCGGATGCGGCCAAGGGCATCGGCCCGGGGGACCTGGGCGGCAACCTGGTGATCCATGGCGACAACCTGCACGCGCTGAAAAGCCTGCTGCCGCGTTACGCGGGCCAGGTCGATCTGGTCTTCATTGACCCACCCTACAACACCGGCAACGAAGGCTGGTGTTACAGCGACGGCGTGAACTCGCCGATCATGAAAGAGTGGTTGAGCACCAACCCGGTAGACGGTGAAGACATGCTGCGCCACGACAAGTGGCTGTGCATGATGTGGCCGAGGTTGGTGCTGCTGCGCGAGTTGTTGAGTGAGCGCGGCTCGATCTGGATCACGCTGGATGACAACGAGGTGCATCGGGCGCGGATGGTGTTGGATGAGTTGTTTGGTGAACAGAACTTCATCGCGAGCTGCATCTGGCACAAGATGGACAGCCCTAAAAACACGGCGGAACATTTCAGCGTTGACCATGACTACCTGCTCGTCTATGCCAAGTCCGCCGATGCCTGGGCTTCGAATCTGTTGCCTCGAACTGAGGGCATGCTGGCCAGGTACCAGAACCCGGACAACGACCCGCGTGGGCCGTGGTTGCTGAGCGATCTCGATGCGCGCAATGAATATTCAAAGGGGCTCTACCAGATCACCACGCCGCAAGGGCGTGTCATCGACGGGCCGCCAAAGGGAAAGTACTGGCGAATCAGCAAGGAGCGCTTCGACGAAATGGATGCCGACAAGCGCATCTGGTGGGGCGTCGACGGAAGCGCGGCCCCCAACATCAAGCGCTTTTTGAGCGAGGTGAAAGACGGCGTGGTTGCACAGACCATCTGGAATTGGCAGGCAGTCGGCAGCACACGCAATGCGAAGACCGAGCTTCTGAACATCTTGACCAGCGGTACCGACCACGACATCTTCGTGACGCCCAAACCCACTCAGCTGGTCGAGCGAGTCCTGACCATCGGCGCGTCGCCGGACGCCCTCATCCTCGACTCCTTCGCCGGCTCCGGCACCACTGCCCACGCGGTGCTCAAGGCCAATGCCAAAGACGGCGGCACACGCCAGTTCATCCTCGTCGAAGGCGAGGACTACGCCGACACGCTGACCGCCGAGCGGGTGCGCCGCGCAATCAAGGGCTACGCCTGGGTTGGCAACCAACGCGAAACCCTGCTCGAAGAAAAGATCACCTTCACCCAGTTCAAGAAAGCCGACGAGTGGTTGAAGAAGGTCGAGGCCATCAAGGCCCGCGAAGGGTTTGCCGAGGGCGACCTGGCCGACCAGGGCACGCGCAAGACCAAACGTTTCGACAAGATCAGCACCCAACTCAACGACGGCGTGCTGCGGGTCGAAGGCGAACGCCGCATTTCCGAACGCATGGAAGGCCTGGGTGGCGAGTTCACCTACTGCACGCTGGGCGAACCGCTGAACCTGGAAAAGCTGTTGTCGGGCGAACACCTGCCGGCCTTCGATGCACTCGGTGCGTGGCTCTTCCACACCGCCACCGGCGGCAGCTTGCAGCCGGTGCCGAAGGACGCGGCGCCGTGGTACCTGGGTGAGGCGCAGGACAAACACCTGTGGCTGGTCTACCGGCCCGAACTCGCCTTCCTGAAGTCCCCCGACGCCGCCTTGACGCTGACCCTGGCCAAGACCTTGCAAGCCTGGGGCGTGGCCAGAGGCGATGCCAAGGCGCACCTGGTGTTCGCGCCGGCCAAATACCTGAGCAACCGCCAGTTGCTGGACCACGGCATCAGCTACGCGCCGCTGCCGTTTGCGCTGTACCGGGAGAGTTGAGCCATGAGTGGAAACCGGATTGAACGCTTTGAGCTGCAACGCGAATTCTTTGGCAAAGCCCTGGACCGGTTGATCGAGGTGCTGACGCTCGACGAAAGCTCCGTCGTGCGTGACTCGCTGATTCAGCGTTTCGAGTTCACCTTCGAGATGGCGTGGAAGGCGTTGTTCCGCTTTCTGGCCGACCGTGGCGAGACGATGGCGGCGAAGGCCTGGGACGTGATCCCGGTGGCGTTTGAGTCCAAGCTGATTGCCGATGCCCAGCTGTGGGACAAGATGCGTGAGTACCGGAACGACCTGAGCCACGAATACAACGAGGCCAAGGCGATCGAACTCAGCGCGTTCATCCGCGCCCAGGCCGTCGGCGCCTTGCTTGAACTGCGCGCCGAACTTGAGCGCCGGGTAGGCAAACCATGAGTGCGGCGGTGCGTCCGGACATCTCGCTGTCGCCGGCTGAGCGCGC
>JAYUPO010000286.1:0-1544 GCA_043760085.1 Burkholderiales bacterium | reverse complement strand
CTGCGCGAAGTGGTCGGCACCGTGCCGCAGATGGGTGCCGCTTTCGCCGACGTTGCCCATCAGCAGGTAAGGGATGGCCATGCGCGAGTAGGGCGCTTCGGACTCGTCGCCGATCAGCAGCACCGTGTCTTGCGGCGCGGGTTTGCGGATGGTTTCAGCGGCGATGACGCCAGCGGGGCCGGCGCCCAGAATGATGTGTTTCATGTGCATGTTCCCAAACGTTCCCAGACAATGAAAAAAGGCGGTTGCCAGCAACCGCCTTCTTAAAGGTGCAAGTTCGGCGCGCCGACCTTCATGTGGGCCTGTTCAGTGATGCGGGGCGCGGCCCCGCATCAACAAACCTAGAGCCCCAAGCGCTCGCGCGTGTCGGCCTTCAGCATGCCGTCAGCGTCCCAGCCGCGCGCCGCGTAGTACTTCGGCAACATTTCGGGCAGCTTGCTGACCAGGCCCTTGGCCGGGCCGGTTTTGGCCGGCTCGTTCAAGAGGCGCGGTGGCAGCGTGTCGTCTTTGCTGGTGAAGCCGGCGCGGTTGTTGAAGTCGCGTTCCATGTTCCAGATGCGCTCGCCGATCTTGGCCATGTTTTCCAGCGTGAACTCGGGCCCGCAAGCAGCCGCCACCTGCGGCGCCACGTCGGCCAGGCCCCATGCAAAACTGGTGAAGATGCAGATGCCGGCGCTGTCGAAAGCTGCGGTGGCATCTTGGAATGCAATCACCAGTTCGGGCTTGCCTTCGGCGCTCAGCGGGTCGGTTTTCACCGGTATGCCCAGCACTTCTGAGGCCACGGTGTAGCTGCGCAAATGGCAGGCGCCGCGGTTGCTGGTGGCGTAGGTCAGGCCCATGCCCTGGATGCCGCGCGAGTCGTAGGCCGGGAATTCCTGGCTCTTGACGGTCATGCTCAGGCCCGGGTGGCCGTATTTTTTGCACAGACGCGCGCTGCCCTGGCCGATTTCCTTGCCGAAGCCTTCACCCTTGGCGGTGATTTCCGCAAAGTGCGCCAGCGCCTGGGCGCTGCCGAACTTGGCGTCGATGCCGAGCTGCTCCTTCGTTAGCACGCCCATGTCGTAAAGCTCCATCACCGCGCCGATGGTGGCGCCGAAGCTGATGGGGTCCATGCCGTGTTCATTGCAGAGGACATTGGCGTACTGCAGCGCTTCGAGGTCGTTCACGCCGTTGGCGGCGCCCAGGGCCCAGGCGGCTTCGTATTCCAGGCCGCCACTGGCGCCCCAGTACTGCGGCTTGTTGGCCACGGTGAAGTGGCCCTGGTCGATTTTCTGGATGCGGCCGCAGGCGATGGTGCAGCCAAAACACGCTTGGTTGGTGACCAGCGGCTTTTTACCGTCGGTGGGCCTTGGCGTGGCCATGGCTTCGGCCGAGATGTCTTTCGCGCCTTCAAAGGCCACGTCGCGGTGGTTGCGCGTGGGCAGCGCGCCCATCTCGTTGATGACGTTCATCAGCACCTGCGTGCCGTAAGTCGGCAGGCCTTGGCCGGTGACCGCGTTGTCGGCCAGGATCTTCTTTTTCTCGAAGGTGACGCGCATGAATTC
>JAYUPO010000285.1:0-3711 GCA_043760085.1 Burkholderiales bacterium | reverse complement strand
GCGAACGCCAAGGGCCACTGGCACTTGGCACGAGCGAAGCCGGCCTCCCGACGCCCTCGGCTCGCTCGAATGCCGATGCCGCGCGCCTTGCATGCACTGCGTTCAGCGACCCGCCCGCGCCCCCAGCTTGAACCCGATCATGGCGCGCAGCTTGCTCGGCAGCACGGGCTTGATGAGCAGGTGGAAGTCATGCTCGGTGGCTTCGTTTTCATGGCCGCCGATGGTGCTGCCGGTGACGATGATGGCCGGCAGGCGCGCCGCCGGCCAGTGCGCGCGCAAGGCGGCCAGCGCCTCCAGCCCGGTGCGGCCTTGCGGCAAGCGGTAGTCGACGATCAACAAATCGGGCGCTGCACCGGCGTCACCCGTCAACCAGGCCTGCACCGCTTCCACTGAATCAAACGCCTGCACCTGCGCGCCCCAGGCTTGCAGCAGCACCAGCAAGCCTTCGCGCACACTGGGCTCATCTTCCACGAGCACGAACTGGCGGCCTTGCAAGGTCAGGCCCAATGCCGGTTTGCCTGCCGTGACCACCGCTTCATTGATGCGCGCGGCCTGGCCCACCGGCAACTCGAACGAAAAGACGGTGCCGCGCCCGACGCGCGAGCGCACCACCACCTCGGCATTGATCAGCCCACCCAACCGCGCCACGATGGCCAGGCCCAGCCCCAGGCCCTTGCGGTGGTGCGCTTGCAGCGGGCGTTGGCTGTTGACCTGGTAGAACTCGTCGAAGATGCGCGGCAGCACGGCCGGCGAAATGCCGATGCCGCTGTCCCATACCTGCAGCAGCAGCTTGCCGGCGCGCGCGCGGCAACTCACCAGCACGCCGCCGTCTTCGGTGTAACGAATGGCATTACTGAGCAGGTTGCGCAGCATGCGTTCAACGATCACCGGGTCGGCCTGCGCCACGAAGCGTGCGCCGCGAAAGCTCACGCCCAGGCCCTTTTCAAACGCCACCGGCTCGAAGTGCAGGCGCAAGCGCGCAAACAGCTCTTGCATGCGCACCGGCGCGGGGTGGACTTCAACACCACCGGTGTCGATGCGGGTGATGTCGAGCAGCTCGCCGAACAGGCCTTCGAGCGCATCGACCGACTCGTTGATGCTGTTCACCAGCGAGGCCACTTCGGGGTCGTGCGCCCGCGCGCGCAAGGCCTCGGCGAACAGGCCCATGGCATGCAGCGGCTGGCGCAGGTCGTGGCTGGCGGCGGCAAAGAACTGGGTCTTGGCGCGGTTGGCGGCCTCGGCGCTGCGGCGCGCCGCCTCAGCCGCGGCGGCTTCCACGCGCAGCTGCCCAGCCAGGCCGTCGGCATGCGCCTTGAGGTGAATCACCTGGTCGAGCGCGCTGCGCTGCATGCGCCCCATCAACAACACGATGGCAAATTGCAGGCTCACGATGCCGGCCATCTGCCAGTGCCAGACCTGGCTGGTGTCGCTGGCGATGCGCGCAATGACCGGGCCGAGCACGATCACGCTGAAGACCATGAACAAGCGCTGCTGCGTGGCCAGCAAAGGCACCGAGGCCACGCTGTAGCTGAACACGATGAGCACGATGGCCAGGTTGTGATACGGCGTGCCCAGGCCCCAGAACAGCCAGCCCGCCATGCCCCACATCGCCGCCTGCGCCAGCACCAGCGCCTTCCAGCTGCGGTGCCAGCGGTGCAGCAGTTCGTCGCCGGCATCGCGCTGGCGCAGGAAGCGCAGGTAGTGCGCCAGGCGCAACAGCAGCAGCACCGCCAAGGTGCCCGCCCACAGCGCCAGCACGCGCGGCTCGGCCATGCCGGCGAAGATCAGCAGCACCAGCAACCAGCCGACCAGATTGCCGATCAGCGAGGCCGGCGTTTGCGTGAACAGCGAGCGCAGATTGTCGAAACGGCGATGTTCGAAGCGGCGATGGTCGGCGCTGGCGGCCTCTGGCGCGCCGGGGGCGCTCACGTCAGCGGCCCTGGTCGCGCGCGGCCAGCGCGGCCTGCTGCTGCATCTGGCTCACCGCCAGCACGGCCTGGGTGCGTGAACTCACATTCAAGGCGCGCAGCACGGCGGCCACATGATCCTTGACCGTCTCGACTGAAACGTTAAGCTCGCGCGCAATCAGCTTGTTGGGCTTGCCTTGCAGCAGCAGGTTGAGCACATCGGTCTGGCGCGGTGTGAGGCCCACCGATTCGAGCGTGGGCACCTGCTGGTACGGCGCACCACGGGCATGCTCGCCGGGCGAGCGCGGCGCGTGCGCGGCAGGCGCGGCGGCGCTGCTGCCGCGCGGTTGGTCAAGCAAGCCCAGCATCATGGGCGGCACATACAGGCCGCCGTTCATGACCATGCTCAGCGCCTCGCGCAACTGTTCATTCGAGCTGCGCTTGGGCACGAAGCCCATGGCGCCCAGGTCGATGGCACGGATCACATCGGCCGTGCGGTCACTGGCCGACACCACCACCACCGGCAGCTCGGGGTAGGCGCTGCGCAGTTCTTCGAGCAGGTCAAAACCGTCGGCGTCGCCCAGCGCCAGGTCGAGCAGCACGAGGTCGTAGTTCGCATCCTGCTGCAGTACCGCACGCGCCGATTCGATGCTGTCGGCCGTGGCGATGGTGACGCGCGCGATGGAATCGATGACCTGCTTGAGCGCAGCCAGGATCAGCGGGTGATCGTCAACGAGCAGGATCTTCATGGGGTCGGGTTGACTCAGGTGTAGCGGCGCGACACGGTTTCGGCCACGCACACTGGTTTGGGTGAGCCTGCGCGCTCGATGCTGACCTGCACCACCAGTTGCGCGCCGCCTTCGATGGGCTGGTACTCCAGCAGCGTGAAATGCCCGCGCAACTGGCTGTCTACCGGCACCGGCGCCGGGAAGCGCACCTTGTTCAGCCCGTAGTTCACGCCCATGCGCACATCGCCCACGGCAAAGCCGCTGGCGAAGAGCTGGGGGATCAGCGACAGCGTCATGAAACCATGTGCGATGGTGGTGCCGAAAGGGCCCTGCGCCGAGCGCACCGGGTCGACGTGGATCCATTGATGGTCACCGGTGGCTTGCGCGAACAGGTCGATCGACGATTGATCGACCACCACCCAGTCGCTCACACCCAGCGGTTGGCCAACCAGCGCAGCCATTTCGGCCAGGGTCTTGAAGTGCGTCATGTTTGCAGCCACTGCACGAGCGGCTCCCGTTGTTCGAGGTCGTTGTCAATGCGGCCAGGACTTGCCGCGCCAGGCGTTGTAGGGGGCGGCAGGGGTGGGCATGGCCGGCATCGTAGCCCCGGCCATGCAGCAAGTTGCACAGGGCAAACCCAAGCCGCGGCGGCACAATTCGGCCATGTTTCAACCGTCACAACACGATGTGCGGCGCTTCTTCTGTGCCACCTACGCACGCCAGCGTCAGGGCCTGCCGCTCGCCGCCATGGACGCACAGGCCGCGCAGTGGATCGCCCTGCACCCCGAGCACCACGCCGAGCTGGCCGATGAAGCCGCGGCGCTGGCCGCCGACTACACGGTCGAGGGCGGGCGCGCCAACCCGTTCCTGCACCTGTCTATGCATCTTTCCATCACCGAGCAGTGCAGCATCGACCAGCCCACCGGCATCCGACAGGCCGTGCAATTGCTGGCCGCGCGGCGCGGCTCCTTGCACGACGCGCACCATGAGGTGATGGAGTGCCTGGGCACGATGCTCTGGGACAGCCAGCGCAGCGGCCGCCCGCCCGACGGCCAGGCCTACCTGGAAGCGGTGCG
>JAYUPO010000284.1:0-9748 GCA_043760085.1 Burkholderiales bacterium | reverse complement strand
ATCAGCAACTTACAAGCGCAACTTCATGTGTCGTGTGGCGTTCGCTGACGGGCCGCCGCCAACGCTGTCTCGGCAATACCCCGTGAACACGTACGTTGAAGACTTTGACGCCGGCAAGAACCAATACGTGCTGCGGCCTGTTGAAGTGAAGCTGGTCACGCCCTCGGCGGTGTCGATGAAGTACGTCGAGATGCGCTCGCAGGCCGTGCGCAGCGCGAACGAACGCTGGATGGGGGCCACCGTCACCAAGCCGGTGAGCCAGTTTCTGAATTGAAGTCAACCAGGAGATGAAGATGAATCGACAGTTCACGTGGTGCGCGATGGTCACAGCCGCATTGCTCATCGGTGTGGCAGGGCCCGCGAACGCGCAAGACAAGCAGGGCAAGCACGCGCTCGAACAGAACCGCTCCCGGCCAAAGGAAAACAAGCCGGCACAAACAGGCGCGCAGCGCACGCAAGACCAAACACGCGAGCGCACCGAAAAGGCCCTTGCCCGCAACAGCGCGGCGCGGCAGCAGGAAAGGACAAAGGAGCGCAGCAACAAGGCGTTGAACAAGCGTTGACGGGGCGAGGAACTTGATGAACAAGTGGATGGCGCACGCCGTGGTGGCCGGGGTATTGGCCTGTGCCGCGTACCCGGCATTTGCCGTTGCCGAAGCCCTGGCCGATGAAGGCTTGAACACCCTGGCCGCAGGCTACAAGGCCAAAGACAAGCCACGCATGGAAAAGGGGTGCCGCGCACTGCGCACTGCGTGAGGCCACCCCGGCGAACAAGACGGCAGTGTTCGAAAACAACGCGCTGCCTTGGTTGCGGCGGCTGGTGCTGGAGTCAACGGATGTCGGCGACGTGGCCGAGGCGCAACGTGTGGTGACCGAATGGAACGATGCAAAGAGTGCCCACCGCAACCTGAGCCTGAACGACCTGGCGTAGATGCTGCGCAAAGGCAAGTGATTGAAGCCGCAACCCAACGCGGCATCCATGCCGACAACATTACAGTGAACCGAACAAAGGCCGGCGCAGGCAGCAATGACGAGTTGCTGCCTCGCTTTACTTTCAACTTGCTCAGCGGTGCAGTGCGCACTGCCGGGCCGGGGCAGCGCTCCTTTCATGCCGCGTTCATGGGTGAGATAGATAACAAAGAATTGCACTAATTCTGGGTATTCAATATAGTCTTTGTTATGCCCAAGGCACCAAAGACGTTTTCCAGAATGCCGCCGCAGGCCCTGGCGGCGCTTGAAAAACTGGGCGCCGACCTCGCTGTGGCGCGCTTGCGGCGCGGGGAATCGCTGGCCGTTTGGGCGCAGCGCATGGGCGTGTCGGTGCCCACCTTGTTGCGCATGGAAGCTGGCGAGCCGGGCGTGGGCATCGGCATCTACGCCTACGCGCTATGGGCCATTGGCCGCACCGAGGCCTTGGCTCATTTGGCGGCACCCGAGTTTGATTTGGGTGCGCTGAACCGCGACGTGGCCAACGCCAAAGCCACTGGCCTGGCGCGGGCCCAGGCTTCCGCAACGGCCCGTGCCACGCGGCTGCGCGCAAGCGGCGACAAATGACGATGAGTGGCGATGCGTGAAGCCACGGCCACCCGTACTGCGGCACGCGCTGAGGCAAGCTTCATCGGCACGCGCTTTCATGAACTCTTTCTTTGGGTCTTGACCAACCCCGCCCAGCCCCGCCTGGCGGGCCGGCTGGCGCCTTCTATGGCGCCGAGCGGGGTGTCGTTCGCCTATGCACCCGGCTGGCTACAAGACGGCTTCGCGCTCAGTGCCGACATGCCCTTGCTTGGCGCCAATGCCGCTGAGCCCTACCGCCCGCAGGCCAAGGGCCAGGCCGCTGGCGCGGTAGACGATGCTCGCCCAGACCGCTGGGGTGAAACGGTGATCCGCTACGTGGTGAAGCCCAAAGATGCTTCGTTGATGGGCGCGCTGTACTTTGCGGGCGAAGACCGCTTTGGCGCGTTGGGCGTGTCGACTTCGGCCGATCAATACCTGCCGTTCCGCCAGGGCCCGATGCCGCGCATGGAAAGCATCGGCGTGTTGCGCGATGCCGTGAGCACCATTGCCCAGGGCGGGCGCGATGCGCTCACCCAAGTGCAGCGGCAAGTCGTGTCGCGCGGTGGCAGCCTGGGTGGCGCCAAGCCAAAGGCCTTGATGTGGATGGATGGGCGTGAGTGGCTGGTCAAGTTTTTCAACAACGAGCCGTACGACCTGCCGCTCATCGAGCATGCCTCGATGACCTTGGCCAAGAAGGCGGGCATTCGCGTGGCGACCACACGGCCAATTGCCCTGGCCGGCGAAACGGCTCTGGCGGTGCTGCGCTTTGACAGGCTGGCACCAAGCGCGGCGCGGCCGGCGCAGCGCATTCATTGCCTGTCTGCCGCCACGGCCTTGCGCGCGGCCACCGTGGGTTCGGGCGCAGGCGGGTTGGCAGCGGCGTTCGGCTACCCTTCACTGGCGCTGCTGCTGCAACAAGCTGGTCCAAAGTCGGCCACCGAGCGCAGCGCTCAAATCGTGGAGCTGTTTCGCCGCATGGTGTTCAACATCCTGATCGGCAACACCGACGACCATGAACGCAACCATGTGCTCATGCGCCTGCCCAGTCTCGGCAAAGCCAGCGCACAGGGCGCCGCTGCGCAAGCCAGCCTGTGCCTGTCGCCCGCGTTCGATGTCTTGCCCAGCAATTCAGGCCAAGGCCACCATGAGTTCTTGATTGGCGACGATGCCGGTGACCCGAGCCTGGACAACGCCCTGTCGCAGT
This sequence comes from Burkholderiales bacterium, assembly GCA_043760085.1. Lineage (GTDB taxonomy): Bacteria > Pseudomonadota > Gammaproteobacteria > Burkholderiales > Burkholderiaceae_C > Rubrivivax. The sequence continues at coordinate 6,990 of JAYUPO010000284.1, read as the reverse complement.
GCGCCCTGTTCGGGCTCACGCGAGCCCAGGCCGCGAAAGAGATGCAGCGTGTGGTGCGCAGCGTGAACGGCTGGCGGGTGCACTTCAGCGCCTGCGGCGTGAGCCAGGCAGACCTGCGGCAGCTTGAAGGCGTGATTGACGACGCTGCGCTGAAGCAGCAGCGCGCTGCGTTCAACACGCGGGTGGCCGTTCGCCCAGCCGCCAAGCCCGCGCGGGTGCCAGGTGAACGTTTCAAACGTTAGGGTTCGCATGCCAGCCATTTGGCTGCCCGCAGTTTGCCGCCTGGCCTGAGAGTTTTTCGCCGCGGGCATCTTTCCTGATCAGCGCAGGCGCGTATGTGCGCGCTGCGTCAGCTATCAACGGAGAGACCCATGAAGATTCGCGTCAGCAACCCCGGGCTGCGTTCACGCACCGGCATTCAGGCCAGCTTGGCCGCTGTCAGTGCTGCTATCGGCGCTGCTGTCTTGGTCGCCTGCGGCGGCGGCGGTGGCACCGACACCGGCACGCCGCCCGTGGTGACCACCGAATTCACCGGCGTGGCCGCCACGGGCGCCGCATTGGCAGGTGCTGCCGTGCAGGTGAAGTGCGCGGTGGGTGCGGCCAGCGGCATCACGGCGGCTGACGGCAGCTACACGCTGGAAATTGGCGGCGCCAGCTTGCCCTGCGTGCTGCGCGCCGTGTCGGCTGATGGTCTGACCATGTTGCATTCGCTGGCCGACCCAGCCGGCGGCACGACACAGGTCATTCAAATCAACCCGGTGACCGAACTGGCCGTGGCGCAGTTGGTGGCGCAGAGTCCGGCCACGTTCTTCACTTCGTTTGACGCCACTGCGGGCGCCAGGATCAGCGCTACCGGTATCACCGCTGCCGTTGCCGCCGTTGTGGCAAGCCTGAAGGATTCCGGCGTGGACCTCACTGCCGTGGGTAACCCGTTCACGGCCACTTTGGTGCCGGCCACTGCCACCACGCCTGGCAATGCTTACGACAAGGCATTGGACGCGCTGGGTGCCAAGCTTGCGGTAGCGGGTACCAGCCTGGTTCAGCTCAGCACGCAGATGGCCACCGCGGCGGCCGGTGGTGGTGGCGCCGCCGCGGTGGGCCTGCCCGCGGCACTGCTGTTGCGACCCAAGCACCCTGATTGCAGTGCGCTGCGCAGCGGCACCTACCGCATCGTGGATGTCTACGAGCAAGACCCGGCGCGAATCACCTACACGACTGAACTTGACGCCCCCACCTTGACGATGCGGTTCACGGATGGCAGCACGGATCAGGGCGTATCAGAAGGCGGCTGCGCTTTCACTTTCAGCAACGGCGGCACAAGGGTCGTGGTGTCGCAGGCAGGTGTGTTGGTCGTCACCACCTCGCGCCAGGGTTCGAGCAAGTACAGGTACAGCCTGGCCTTTCCGGAACAGGCCGCCAACCTGGCGGCGCTGGCTGGCGGCTGGAACCTTCTTCAAATTTATCCGCGCGGCAGCACGCCTGAAGCGCCGCTGTGGGATGTCGCCGTGGGCGACATCTCGGCCGCTGGCGTGATCAATGGCATGCAGATTTGCTACAGGCAGGAGCCATGTGTGGTTGACAGCGGCGCCCCGACTGGCGTGAAGTTGCATGCGCAGGCCGGCTACGAGTTCGTGTTCAGCGGCGCCGTCACGGAGGTGAGCCGTGTGTTCACCTATACCCCCGGCAGTGGCCAGCCCATGCTGGTGGCCACCAGCGGCAACGGCGCCATCATCGGCACTGCGCGCAGCGGTTTGGGGCTGCGCAGCGTGGGCGATAACTGGGCGACATGGGAGCTCACGGTGAACGCCCAAGGCGTTGTGCCCAGCAGCTTTGCGCTCAGCAACTTCGAGGTGTTGTCAGTGGACAGCGTGGCGCAAAGCTATGTCCGGCGCCGCGCCCAGGACGGCGTGCAAAACACCCTCACGGTGAACAAGCCACGCGCCGGTTTCACCTTCCGCGCGCCAGGCACCGCTACCAACAGCGCAGGCAACACGGTGAACGTTAGCGAAGCCTACAGCATGCCGTTGTTGGGCACAGGGGTTACGGTGTATGGGGGGATCTCAAACCAGGCCGTACCCAGCCAGGTGTTCTTTGGCGCTTCCATCCTGCGGCCTTGATGGGGCCGTAGCGCTGAGAGCGGACACCTCGGGGTGCGCGGTGCGCCGCGGCAAGTTCATGCTGCCCGGCACGCTGCGCAAAAACGCGATGCCTTGCGCTAAAAGGCTACTTGCTTGACCAGCCTTGCGAAAATCCGCACCCGTCTGAACCCCGCGCTCAGAACCAGGGTTCCTGCGCAAACCGTGCCGCGCTTCGCACGCCAGACTCAGGGCCAGCTCACCTCCATGCTCAGCCGCAATATGCGCCCCTTGGCGTCTTCACTGGTGGGCGGCAAGATGCCGCCGCCGCTCAACCAGCTTGCCACCGCAATCGGCACGCGCGTGTTGAACACGTTGTAAAGCTGGGCTGAAAACAGCAAGCCTTTGCGCGCGGTAACGTTCAAGCCATAGTCATAGCGGGTGTGGCCCGCGGTGCGGCATTCGCTGGCGGTGAATTCCTTCCTCGCGCAATCTTCCGGTGTGAAGTTGGGGTTGTAGAAGTCACCCTGCAGCGACGTGCCGCCGGTGGTGGTGGCCCGCAGGCTGTGCTCAAAGGCGCCCGTGCTCAAGGTGGCCGAGTTGGCCAGGCGCCAACGCGGGTAGCCGCTGCGGCCGCTGAGGTTGTCGCCCCAGTTGCCACGCTCGGCATTCCACATTCGATAGTCGCTTTGGTAGGTGGCATCAAACTTCAGCGCCAACGGCCCGGCCGGCGTGGTCAGGCGCGTGCTGGCCGAGAGATCAGCACCCTTGTTGCGGGTGCGGAACTGATTCTCAAAGCGGCCCACGATGGACCCGATGGCGCCGGCCGCGACGCCGTATTGGGCCATTTCGGCAAGGCTGAAGGTTCGGTCATTGGCCAAGGGCAGCCGGTTCACGGTTCCGGGCGCTTGTGCTTCTTCGGTGCCAATCAATTCGCTGGCACTCTTCAGCCCGATTTCATTGCGCCGCTCGATGACCCAGGTGTCAATGGCCAAGCGCCAATCGCCGTTGGGTGCGAACACCAGGCCCAGGTTGGCGCTGCGCGAGGTTTCGGGTTTTAACGCCGGGTTGAAGGTAACGATGCTGGCCACGGCCCCGCCGCACTCTGAATTGGTGATGTTGTCGGCGCGCGCCAGCAAGAGCGTGTTGTCAGCGCTGTTGCTTGGCAACGCCGCAGCCTGGGCGCGTAAATCATCAGCCAAGATGCCGGCCTGCGGGCAGCGCTTGGGGTCTGAGACGCCTTCGAATGCAGACTTGGTGGCGGTAGATGTTTCGTTCAGGTTGGGCGCACGAAAGCCCCCTTCCACTGTGGCGCGCAACAGCCACTGCGGCGCCGGCGTGTAGCGCAATGCCAACTTGGGCGACAAGTGCGCCGCGATGTTGCCGTGCTTGTCTAGCCGTGCCGCGGCTTCACCTTGCAGGCCGGTTGCCAAGGGCACGCTGAGTTCGCCGAAGGCCGCCCCCACCCAACGCTGGCCTTGTGACGACACGCTGCCATAGCCCACCACATCACCACCGCTGAGCGCCGCACTGGGCAGCATGCTGCTGCGCTCGTGGCGCACATCCACCCCCATGACGGCGCCGACCGGGCCCGCCGCGGTGCGCCCGATGTGGCCGCTCAGGCGCCCATCAACAAAGACTTGCCGCACCTCGCCGCGGTAGCCGTAGGTGGGGAACAGCCTGGCCAGCACGGCCGGGTCATTCGTTTGGCCCAGCTTGTAGCCACGTTGAAAGAACAGCGGGTCGACCTGGTTCGGGTCGTCATTGCCAATCACTTCATGAAAGCCGCTGTAGCTGAACGCGCCACGTTCCGTGGTGCGGCTGCGCCCACCCATCATGCCCAGCGCCAACTCGCCTTCGAACTTGGTGCCGCCCAAGGTGACGGGCCCACGAACGCCGGTCAACGCCCGGTACTGCGTGGTGGCGGCCTCGCTCTGGTTGGGGCCGTCGATGAAGAGGTAGCGCAACTCGGCGTCGTCTTCGCCGGTGGGATTCAAGGGGTGGGTAGCTGGCAGGCCCCGGTAGTAAAAGGTTTGCGCCAGCCCCGTGCTGGGGTTGCCCCAGGTGGTGCTGCCAATGCCCAGCCCGTACGGCTGCAAGGCGTTCAGATACTGCGTGCGCGTGCGCGAGATCAACAGCTCGGCAAAACCCTCGTGCCCATTGCCCAGGGGCAGGTGGCCCGTCAAGAAGGCGTTGGCGCGCTGCGCCGCAGGGATGACTTGAAAGCGTGTGTAGCGGTCGTACAAGCACAGGCCGTTGGCCAGATTTTCTGGCGCGCAGCCCGGCAACGGTCCCACCCCGATGAGGTTGCCCGGCCAGCTATAGGTAGAGCGGCTGCCGAAAGCGCCGGCCAGTTCAGCCGCTTCGGGGCGCACGCGATCAAGCACATCGCGCCACATCAAGGCGTCGCGCTGGTAAAGCGAAACGTTAGCCATGCCGCGCCCGCCTTGCGTGCCGGGCAAGGCAAAGCCCGCGGTCAGGCTGGCGCTGGCATTGCCAAAGCGCCCGCTGGTGAGCGAGCGCTGTGCGCTCACATGCGCTTGCACGCCCCGGTAATCATTGCGCGTGATGATGTGGATGACGCCGGCAATGGCGTCGGAGCCATACACGGCAGCGCCGCCAATCTGCAAGATCTCGATGCGCTCGATGGCGTCGAATGGCAGTGAATCGAGGTTGGTGAAGATTTCGTTGTAGTCAGCCAGCGGGTACGGCGCCACACGCCGGCCGTTGAGCAGGATCAGCGTGGCCTGCTTGCCCATGTTGCGCAGCGAGGCGCCGCTGGCGCCCGCGGCAAACGAGGCACTGCCACCGATGTCGCTGCTGCCACCGCCATTCGAAGGCAGGTTGTCCAGCCATTCGCGCAGCGTGGCCGTGCCACTGCGTTGCAGCTCTTCGCGCGTGACCACGCGCACCGGTGAGCTGCCCTCGCTGCCCAGCGTGCCCAGGCGGCTGCCGGTGATTTCAATGCGCGCCGGGTCATCGGCGCCATAAACGGCGTCGCAGGCGAGCAGGCCAAGCATGGCGAGCTTGTAAATCAAGGCTGAGTTGGGGTAACGCCGCCCGCGCGAACGCGGCCATGTCAATGGGCTGGTCAACAAGATGGGCTCCTCTGAATTCTTATGCCGGGCGCGCAGCGCCCAACGATTAGATGCAGCAGTGCCGGAACTCTCAGGCCACCCAGTTAACCGTTCAAACCAGTACCTCTTGGCTGGTTCAGGCGCTACGCAGCAACGACTCTAACGCCTGTTCGCGCACCCCGTAAAAGCGCTTCACCTCATCAATCTGCCGCAGCACCTCGTCACGCGGCGGCACGCTGCCGCCCTTCACCGCAAGAATCATCTTGTTCTTGGCCGTGTGCTCCAGCGCCACGAACTCAAACACCTGCGTGGCGTAGCCCTGGGCTTGCAGCAGCAAGGCGCGCAGGCCGTCGGTGAGCATCTCGGCTTCCTGGCCCAGGTGAATGCCGTGCTGCAAGATGGGCCGCAGCGGGTGCGGCGCCAGCAGTTGTGGCCGCAACTGCTTATGGCAGCAGGGTGAACACACGATCACCTGCGCGCCGGCTTGGAGGCCCAGGTGAATGGCGTGATCAGTGGCGGTGTCGCAGGCGTGCAGGGCGATCACCAGGTCCAGCGGCTGGGGCTTGAAGGTGGCCAGGTCGCCTGGCTCGAAACTCAGGCCTTGCAGGCTTAAGCGTCGCACCGCGGCGTTGCAAAAATCAACCAGCTCGGCGCGCAGTTCCACACCGGTTACCTGCAACGGGCGTTGCAGCACCTGGCTCAAGTGGTCGTGCACGGCAAAGGTGAGGTAGCCCTTGCCGCAGCCAAAGTCGGCCACGCGAACGGGCGCATCACCTTGGCGCGGCAGGGTTTCCAGGGCAGCGGCCAACACCTCCACGAAGCGATTGATCTGCCGGTACTTGCGGGCCATGGCCGGCACCAGCGCGCCGCTTGCATCCACCACACCCAGCGCGGCCAGGAAGGGGCGATCCAACGGCACGAGCCTGTGCTTCTCGCGGTTATGGCTGACCGCCTGCGCTGGCACCGCTTCAAGCGCATCGCCCTTGCCCCGACGCAGTGAAGCCTTGCCCTTGCGGTTGAAGGCCAGTTGCAATTCCTGGCCCGGCGTGAACAGGTGCAGGTTGCGAAACGCCGCACCGGCCCACCCGGCAATTTCTTGCAAGCCGCGCTCGTGCGTGGTGTTGTGCGTGTGGTCACTGGTGCCGTGACGAAAAGTGAAGCTCAACTGCGGCTCGCGCTTGATGTGCACCGCGCGCACCAGCACGCGCTGCACGCCTTCCAGCGTGCCGCTGGGGTTGGCCAGCAGCAGGTGGCCGAAGCTGCCGCTGGCCAGCGCGTCGTGCAGGGCGGCCATGAAGTCAGCCGCGGCATCGGAGGCGGCTGCCGGGTTGGCGTTGGATACAGCGCGTTCGGTCATCTGGTGTGTTCACTGCAGGCTGGGTATTCTGCGGCGCCATGTCGAACAACAGGAAACCCAAACCATGAACCGCATGCTCCACCCCATTCGCACCGCTTTGATCAGCCTGGCCCTGGTGGCCAGCGCCCACGCCGGCGCCCCGCAAGTCAAAGGCCAGGCGCCCGGCTGGTACCGCATGATGCTGGGCGACTTTGAAGTCACCGCGCTGAGCGACGGCACGGTGGCCTTGCCAGTAGACAAATTGCTCACCAACACCACCGCGGCGCAGGTGATGGATGCGCTATCGCGCGCCTACCTGGGCACGCCGCTGGAAACATCGGTTAACGGCTACTTGGTGAACACGGGTGAGAGGCTGGTGCTCATTGACGCCGGCGCGGCCACGCTGTTTGGCCCCACGCTGGGCCGGCTGCTCGGCCACCTCAAGGCCAGCGGCTACCAGCCCGAGCAGGTGGACGAGGTCTACATCACCCACATGCATGGC
>JAYUPO010000283.1:0-9759 GCA_043760085.1 Burkholderiales bacterium | reverse complement strand
CATGGCCGCGGCGCAAAAGTTTGCCGCCAAGATGAAAAGCGGCAGCGGCTTTGATCTGGATGATTTTCTGAGCCAGCTGCAGCAAATGAAAAGCATGGGCGGCCTGTCCAGCCTGATGGACAAGCTGCCGGCCCAGATGGCGGCGAAGGCCGGTCAGGTCGACATGGACAAGGCCGAGCGCGATATCCGACGCAAGGAAGGCATCATCCAGAGCATGACGGCGCTGGAGCGCCGCAAGCCGGACCTGATCAAGGCCACCCGCAAACGGCGCATCGCCGGAGGTGCCGGCGTGCAGGTTCAGGAGGTGAACCGGCTGCTCAACGAATTCGAGCAGATGCAGGGGATGATGAAGAAGATGAAGGGCGGCGGCCTGATGAAGATGATGAAGCGCATGGGCGGCGGCGGCTTCCCTGGGCTGCCTCGATAAGGTTGGTAACGACTCCGACGCCGCAGACACCTGCGAAGACCAGCGCAGCGCCGTGCAGGAGTGGCTCGATGCACTTGACGAATGGCCCGACGAGGCCGACCCGCACGCCCAGCGCGAGCGCGAGTTGCTGCGCGTGCGCTCGCGCGTCGTGCAAGAACACATCGAGCGCGTGCTGGGCCATGTGCGCCGGCTTGAACAATCGGCCGAAACCGCGGTGCAGATTCACTTTTCGGCGCTGGGCCACCGCACCAACGAAATCATGCGCACGCTCACCGTGCTCACCGCCATCTTCCTGCCGCTGAACCTGATCACCGGTTTCTTCGGCATGAACTTCGATGCCCTGCCGCTCATACACAGCGCCACGGGCATCTGGGTGGCCATGACCATCATGGGCGTGGTGGCCACGGGCCTGGTTACCTTCTTCTGGCGCCGGCGTTACCTGGGGTCGCGGCGCCGGCCCTGAAGCCGCTGCAACCCAGGTTTAGCGGCGGTACGGATCGGCAAACCCAAGCCCGAGCAGGATGGCGCTTTCCAGCGCTTCCATCGCCTTGGCTTCACGCGCACGCAGGTGGTCGTGGCCTTGCGCATGCAGCGCGCCATGCACCAGCAGGTGGGCATAGTGCGCGGCCAGCGGCGTGCCCTGGGCCAGCGCCTCGCGTGCCACCACCGGCGCGCACAGCACCAGGTCGGCCACCACGACGGGGCTGCGCTCGTAGTCGAAGGTCAGCACATTGGTGGCATGGGCCTGGCCGCGAAAGCTGCGGTTCAGCGCCAGGCCTTCGGCTTGCCCCACCACGCGCACCGTCAACTGCGCCGGCGCTTTCAGCGCGTGGCGCAACCAGCGCTGCACGTGGTGGCGCGGCAACTGATCGCGGTGCCGCGGGTCGGCGAATTGCAAGGAGAGTTGCAATGCGGGCAGCGCCATCATGGGCCTGTCAGTGGCCAGCTACTTGCCGCTTGCGAGCATGGCGTCGTAGGCGCGCACGATGCGCGCCACCAGCGGGTGGCGCACCACGTCTTCGGCCGTGAAGTCGGTGAAGGCGATGCCCGGCACACCGGCCAACACGCTGCGCGCTTCCACCAGGCCGCTGGTGCGGCCCTTGGGCAGGTCGATCTGGCTCACATCGCCGGTGACCACGCAGCGCGAGCCCAGGCCGATGCGGGTGAGGAACATCTTCATCTGCTCTGACGTGGTGTTCTGCGCTTCGTCCAGGATCACGAAGGCGTGGCTCAGCGTGCGCCCGCGCATGAAGGCCAGCGGTGCCACTTCAAGCTGGCCTTTTTCGAATGCGCGCTGCACGCGGTCGTAGCCCAGCAGTTCATACAGCGCGTCATACAGCGGGCGCAGGTACGGGTCCACCTTCTGTGCCATGTCGCCCGGCAGAAAGCCCAGGCGCTCGCCGGCCTCCACCGCGGGGCGGGTGAGCACGATGCGCTGCACCGCGCTGCGTTCCAGCGCATCCACGGCGCAGGCCACGGCCAGGAAGGTCTTGCCGGTGCCGGCCGGGCCGATGCCGAAGCTCAAATCGTGCGCCAGGATGTGCCGCAGGTACTGGGCCTGGTTCGGTGTGCGCGCAGCCAGGTCGGTGCGGCGCGTGTGCAGCACGATGTCGCTGCCCTGCGCCAACGCCGCCGCTGCCAGCGCCTGGGCGATCTGGTCGGGGGCCAGGGGGGTGTCGCATTGCTCGTACAGGTGGCACAGCACCGCCAGCGCCTGGCGCGCCGCGGCCGCAGGGCCTTCGATGCGCAGGGCTTGCGCGCGCCGCGCCAGCGCCACGCCCAGCGCCGCTTCGATCTGCCGCAGGTGGGCGTCCAGCGGCCCGCACAGTTGCGCCAGGCGGGCGTTGTCGGGCGGATCGAAGTTGTGGCGCAGGATCAAGGGCTGGCGGCCTGTCGGGCTTGGTGTTGCAGCGGGCCGTTGCATTGTCGCTGCCGGCCAAGCACCCCGCTTTTCCGCGGCATCGTTGCTGGGCCCTTCCTGCACAATCGCGCGCCCATGTCATCACTTGTTTGCCGTCACCGCGCCTGGTCGTTGTTCACCGCGCTGCGAGCCTGGTGGATCGTGGCGGCGCTGGGCCTGGCGGCGGCCGCCGCGCCGGCCCAGGTGGTCACGCTCAATGCGGCGCTGTCGGCGGTGGGCGAAGGCCGCAGCTTCCCGGTCGACGAGTCGGCCAAGGTCGTCAAACTGCCCGATGAGTGGCACCACACGCGGCGCGACCAGCCCGGCCCGGTGTGGTACCGGCTGCACTTCCAGGCCGAGGGCGCGCGCGCCAGCGGCGAGCTGATGGCGCTGTACATCGCGCATGTGTGCACCAACCTGGAGGTTTTCTTCAACGGCCAGGTCATCTACAGCGGCGGGCGCATGACCGAGCCGCTGAGCTACAACTGCAACCACCCGCAGTTGGTGAACCTGCCGGCCGCGCTGATGCAGCCGGGCGAGAACGCGCTGGACATCAAGGTCGTGGGCCACCCCCTGGCGCACACCGGCTCGTCGCACCGCGCCGGCGGCCTGTCTGAGCTGCAAATCGGCCCGCAAGCGCAACTGGCGGTGCGCCACGGCTGGCAAAAGGCGCTCAACGTGGATGTCTCACAGGCGCTGAGCGCCACCTTGTTGTTGATGGGCGGCTTCATGTTCGTGCTGGGCTGGATGAACCGGCGCGAAAGCCACCTGGCGTACTTCGGTGCGCTGGCTGTGGGCTGGGCGATCGTCGAGTCGCGCAAATGGTTGCGCGACCTGCCGTTCGAAAACTTGGTCGCCGAATTCCTGCTGTGCGCCATGCTGCCGCTGCTCACCCTGGCCGGGGTGCAGTTCCTGTTGCGCTATGCCGAGATCAGGCTGCGCTGGGTGACCTGGGCGCTGGCGGTGCAGTGCGTCGTCGTGCCGCTGAGCCTGCTGCTGGCCGGCCCGGGGCGGCTGTACCTGGTGGCCAGCTTCTGGTATGTGCTGTTGGCCGCGCAGGCCCTGTGGGCGGCCTGCATGTACCTGGGTGCGCGCTGGCATGTGCGCCAGCGGCACGCCTTCTGGCCCATGGCCAGCTTCCTGGCCTGCGCCTTCGTGGCCTTGGCGGTGGAGTACTTTGCGCAGAAGTTCGCGCACCGCTCGCTGGCCACGCAACTGGCGCAGATGGCCATGCCGGTGATGATGGTGCTGGTGGGCCTGCGCCTGTTGCAGCAGCACGGCCGCGCCTTGCAGTCGGCCGAAGAAACCAAGGCCATCCTGGAAGCGCGCATCCGCGAAGCCACCGACGAGATCGAACGCAACTTCACGCAGATGAGCGAACTGCGGGTCGAGCAGGTCACCGAACGCGAGCGCAAGCGCATCGCCGCCGACCTGCACGACGACCTGGGTGCCAAGCTGTTGACCATCGTGCACACCAGCGAATCCGAGCGCATTTCCACGCTGGCGCGCGAGGCGCTGGAAGAAATGCGCCTGTCGGTGCGCGGCCTGACCGGCAAGCCCGTGCGCCTGATCGACGCGCTGGGCGACTGGCGCGCCGAAGTGGTGTCGCGCCTGGCGCAGGCCGCCATCGAGGCCGACTGGAGCGCGCCCGGCGAAGACGACTTCCCGCAAACCCTGTCGGCACGCGCCTTCGTGCAAACCACGCGCATCCTGCGCGAAGCGGTGAGCAACATCATCAAGCACAGCGGGGCCACGCACTGCTCGCTGCGCTGCACGCTGGCCGACGGCGACTTCCAGGTCGTGGTGCAAGACAACGGCGAAGGCATCCCGATGGAGCTGGATGGCCGGCTCGACCGTGGCCACGGCATGGCCAGCATGAAGCACCGAGCCAAGCAATTGGCAGGTCAATGCCTGGTTGAATCGGGCCCCGGGTTTGGAACCGTGATACGCCTCACGATCCCGCTGGAACGGGCCACCATAGCCGTCTGATGCGCGTTACCATACTTTTCTTACAAGTCAATCGAATGCCACCATGAACAACATTCTGCTGCTCGAAGATCTGCCCGAGATTCGCGCCTGGATGCGCGCCCTGGTGCTGAAAGTCTTCCCCGATGCGCAAATCTCCGAGGCTGCGCGCATCCACGACGCGCTGGGCTTGGTCTCGGCGGTCAAGTTTGATCTCGCACTCATCGACCTGGGCCTGCCCGATGGCTCGGGCGTCGATGTTGTCACCGCGCTGCGCGACCAGCAGCCCGAGGCGCAGTCGGTGGTGGTCACCATTCACGATGACGACGAGCACCTGTTCCCCGCCCTGCAGGCCGGCGCCTTCGGCTACATCCTCAAAGAGCAGCCGCGCGAACTCATCACCGAGCAGTTGCACCGCATCAGCCAGGGCGAGCCGCCGCTGTCGCCGTCCATCGCGCGGCGCGTCATGGCCTACTTCACCGCCAAGTCGCGCGCCAAGCCCGTGCCTTCGCCCAACGCCCTGCCTGCGGTGTCGCTCACCGAGCGCGAAACTGAAGTGTTGCTGCGCGTGGCCAAGGGCTACACGCTGCCTGAAATCGGCGTGCAGCTCACGCTGTCGCGGCACACGATTGCTGACTACGTGAAGCAGATCTACCGCAAGCTCAACGTCAGCTCGCGCGCCGAAGCGGCGCTCGAAGCGCAGCGGCTGGGCCTGTTCGGCCGCAACTGAAGCCGCCGCTGAAGGGCCCGGCGGGGCCTTGATAATCTGCGCATGATCGGCAGACTCACCGGCGCGTTAGCCGCCAAGAACCCCCCGCAAGTGCTGCTCGATGTGCAGGGCGTCGGCTACGAAGTCGACGTGCCCATGAGCACCTTCTACAACCTGCCCGCACTGGGCGAGCGCTGTACCTTGCTCACCCACTTCGTGGTGCGCGAAGACGCGCAACTGCTGTACGGTTTTCTCACCGCGCCCGAGCGCGAGGCCTTTCGCCTGCTGGTGCGCATCAGCGGCGTGGGGCCGCGCACGGCGCTGGCGCTGCTGTCGGGCTTGAGCGTGGCCGAACTGGCGCAAGCCGTGAGCCTGCAACAGGCGGCGCGCTTGCTCAAGGTGCCGGGCATCGGCAAGAAAACCGCCGAGCGGCTGCTGCTCGAATTGAAAGGCAAGCTCGGCCCGGATCTGGCCGGGCCGGCGCCGGTGCTCGATGTGGCCCAGGGCGACATCGTGCAGGCCCTGGTGGCGCTGGGCTACAGCGACCGTGACGCCGCCGCCGCGTTGAAGAGCCTGCCGCCGGGCTGCGGTGTGAGCGAAGGCATCAAGCTGGCGCTGCGCGCGTTGGGTCGGTAAGCTGACAACGTTCCAAATGAGCATCAAGACCGACAGCTTCGAAGCCGCCGCGCTGCCCCGCGTGGTGAGCGCCGCGCCGGCCTCGCCGAACGAAGAAGCGGTGGAACGCGCGCTGCGCCCGCAGCGCATGCAGGAATACGTGGGCCAGGTCAAGGCGCGCGAGCAGCTCGAAATCTTCATCAGCGCGGCGCGCCAGCGCGGCGAGTCGCTCGACCATGTGCTGCTGTTCGGCCCGCCCGGCCTGGGCAAGACCACGCTGAGCCACATCATCGCCACCGAGCTTGGCGTGAACCTGCGCTCCACCTCGGGCCCGGTGCTCGAAAAGCCGAAAGACCTGGCCGCGATCCTGACCAACCTCGAACGCAACGATGTGCTGTTCATCGACGAGATCCACCGCCTGAGCCCGGTGGTGGAAGAGATCCTCTACCCTGCGCTTGAAGACTTTCAGATCGACATCATGATCGGCGAAGGCCCGGCCGCGCGCTCGATCAAGCTCGACTTGCAACCCTTCACGCTGGTGGGCGCCACCACGCGCGCGGGCATGCTCACCAACCCGTTGCGCGACCGTTTCGGCATCGTGGCGCGGCTGGAGTTCTACACGCCCGAGGAGCTGACGCGAATCGTTAGCCGTTCAGCCCAGTTGCTTAAAGTGCCGGCCGATCTGCCCGGCGCGATGGAGATCGCGCGCCGCTCGCGCGGCACGCCGCGCATCGCCAACCGCCTGCTGCGCCGCGTGCGCGACTTTGCTGAAGTGAAGGCCGACGGCCGCATCAATCAGACCGTGGCCGACGCCGCGCTGGCCATGCTCGATGTCGACCCACTGGGCTTTGACGTGATGGATCGCAAGCTGCTCGAAGCTGTGATCCACCGCTTCGACGGCGGTCCGGTTGGGCTGGAAAACGTGGCCGCGGCCATCGGTGAAGAGGCCGGCACGATTGAAGACGTGATCGAGCCTTACCTCATCCAGCAAGGCTACATCCAGCGCACACCGCGCGGCCGCGTGGCCACGGCAGCGGCCTACAAGCACCTGGGCCTGGTGGCGCCGGGGCGCGAGGGCAGCCTGTTCGAGTGAGGCGCCCCGCGGCGCCTGGCGGGCATCATCAAGTCGCTGGGCAGTCCGTTGTGCGGCCGGCGTTGGAACTGCGGCAGTCCTGGTGCACCACGCTTTGCAGCCCACCCGCGATGGGGCAATTGCTGGCGCCGGTGATGATGAAGTTCTGGTTGTCCAGCGACTCGCTCACGTTCACATACGGCTGTATGTTGCGCTGGTTGACGCTGACGCCGCTCACCGCCCCGTACTCAAAGCGGCACACCAGGTAGTTGGTGCCGCTGGCCATGCCGGCCAGGCGCAAGGTGCCGCCCCAGGTGGTGCCGGCCACCACGCTCACCACGCACAGGTAGTACTTGTAGCCGGCGATGGTGGTGCCCGTGGTGTTCTGGTTCTGCGCGTCGCCGATCGTGCATTGCACGCCGTGCCCGTCGCTGCTGTCGTAACCCGTGAGCGCGCCGCTGTTGATGGCCAGATCAGCGGGAAAGGTGCTGATCGACTTGCTCACATAGCCGGCCACGATGTAGGCGTCGTAGGTGGTGCAAGCGCTCAATTGATCCGCCGTGGACACCACGAAATCGCACTTCTTCACCACGTAGCCCGAGTCGTTGCTGAACACCACGGCAAAGTTGTTGGCCAGCTGGTACACGCTCTTGCCGCCGCCCAGGTCGAGCGCCGGCACGGGAATGTTCAGGTTGCGATTCTTCGGCCGCTTGAGCGTGGTGTTCTCAGGCAGCGGAAAGCCCAATGAACCCACGTCGGCCGGGTCGGTCTTGGAGATCACCGAATTCAGCGTCACGCTTTGCACCTGGTTGCTGCGGTCGGTCCAGCTCACGCTCACGCTCACGCGGCGCATCGGGTCGGTGGCCGCATTGGCCACCACCCAGTTGCGCGTGTAGGTGGCGTTGCTGCTGACCGAATCGCTGCCGTTGGCCAGGTCGGCCCAGGCCGCCTTGCCAGCGGTGGTTTTGATCACGCTGAAGGCGCGCAAGGCTTCCAGGCGCTCTTCGGCCAGGCGCGTGGCTTCGCCGCGCTGGCGCGCCAGGTCGGCGCTGCGCGTGAGCGTGATCTGCATGCCCGTGACGGCCAGCAGCCCGAAGGCCACCACCACGGTGGCGATGAGTGATTCAATCAGCGAAAAGCCGCCCTGGCGGGCGCTGGGAAGCTGGCGTAAGGGGGTCATGGCCGAATCCTTGAAGTCGATCAGAAATCGCGCCAACTGCCGGGCACGCGAACGAACAGGCCGGTCTGGCGGCGCAGGTTCTTCAGGGTCTCGGCGTCATAGGTGATGGTGCCGTTGCCGTTGTTGTTGTAGGCCGCGCAGGTAACCTGCGCGCCGTGAATGTTGGCCGAGCCGGTGCCCAGGTTGTTCCAGTCGGCGCTGTTGGAAAAGATCACGCCCCAGATGTCCCAGGTGCCATTGACGGTGAGGGCATGGGGCGTGACCAGGGTCACCGGGTCGGTGCGGCTGCCCAGGGTGCCGTTGCCCGACAACTGCACGTCGGACTCGAAGTAGAACGAGCGCGCGCCTTCGTCGTATGCAGTCTGAAGTTTGGTGCGGCAATCCGACGTGCTGGTGCAGCTCAGCACCTTGGTCGATTCCTGGTCGCGGTACTGCTCCATCGTGCTGCCGAAGTAGGCGTTGAACATCTGCGAGCTTGAACACGTGGGGTCGGCGCTGGAAAGCGCCGACAGCGAGGCGTCGTTGCCCACCAGCGCATTGGCCGCCGGCGCACCGGGCAGGGTGGTCATGCTGGTGCCCGGTGCGGTGGCGATGTTGGACCCGGCATTGATCAAGATGCCGTTGGTGGGGATGTCGCCGTTGACGATGTTGTACGAGCCGCCCACCGTGCACGAGGTGCCGCAGGTCAGCGGCGAGGCCGGTGCGGCGCGCAGGATCGGGCGCAGCTTGACGATCACGCTCACCGACGCATTCGCATCCGCCCCGCCGGCCGTGCCTTGCGTGCACGCCGCGGCCTGCGCCGTGCAGCCCCAGGCCGTGATGCGCACCGCTTCAGCGTCGCCCGCCACGTCGGCAAAGGCCACCGTGAAGCTGGGCGCGGCCGTGCTGCCCAGGCTGGCCACGGCCGTGCCGCTGACCGGCACGTTGGGGCAACTGCAGGTCAGGCCCGTGGCCAGCAGGCGGCAACCCGGGAAGGTGTTGGTGGCGGCCACCACGTTGGTGGTGGGGTTGGTGGCGGCGTTCCACTGCGTCACCACATAGCGCTTGCGAAACGAGGCGTTGGTGGTGGAAAGCGCGGCGCAGGTGGTGCTGATGTCGTAGGGCAGGTTGAGCATGCCGGTGGCCCATTCGATGCCGGCCTCGGCGGCCTCCATGGCCTGGGTGGCCTGCATCTGGTTGGCCGAGGTCTTTTGCTCGAACAGGGTCGTGCGGTTCAGGTAGAACGCGATGATCGACACCACGAACAGCAGCAGCGACGACACCGCCAGGGTGCCCACGCCGCGCTGGCGTGTTGCGTGTTGCCGGGTTGCGTCATGCCGTGTTGCATATTGCCGTAGTGCGCATTGCCGTGTTGCGTATGGCCGTGTCATGGCTGGAGCCTTTCGTTAGCCGTCATGCCGGGCACACGCCTTCCAGCCGATCGTTGCGCACGCGCACTGAAAGCGGCAGCGTGCGCACCATGTCGGCGTGGCGCACCGAGCGCCCCTGCAACTGCACGTCATAGCGGCGCACCTGCACTGTGGGGCAAGTGGCCGACGCCACGGTGCAGGTCTTGGGGCACAGGTGGCCCAGGCCCAGCGTGGTGGTGGTGGGGGTGATGGTGAAGGCCAGCACGTTGACCTGGTTTGGGTCGGTCACGGTTTGCCACACGCCGGCGGCGGTTTGCATTTGCACGCTGCCGCTTTGCAGACGAAAGCCGAAGCGTTCGGGGTCGTCGAGGGTGTTGTTCTCGGTGCCGTCGCGCGAAAAGCCGTAGCTCAGGGTGCCGCCGGCCACGCTCATTTCGCGGTACGGGTTGACCACGGTGGTGGCCGTGGCGCCCTGCGCCTGCGTGCCCTGGATCGCATTGCCCCAGTAGCCGGCGCGGCGCAGGTCGCGCGCCACCAGGTCG
>JAYUPO010000282.1:0-1549 GCA_043760085.1 Burkholderiales bacterium | reverse complement strand
CGCGCGCTTGCAGGCCTTCCTGGGCCAGCGTTTCAGCCTCGGCGCCGCGGCCTTGTTCCAGCATCAAGCCGGCCAATGTAAGGCGCGCGTCGTGCAAGGCCGGGTCGAGTTGCAAGGCCTGGGCCAGCTTGTCGGCGCCGCTGCCGGCATGGCCGCTGCTCACGAGTTCAAGGCCTTGCCGGTACAAGGCCTGCGCGCGTTGCGCCGGGCTTTGCGCAGCGGCCGTTCGTTCCACCTTGCCGGCGGGCAGGGTGAGTGGCGGCAAGGGCGGCAAGGGCGGCAAGGGCGGCAGGCGCGTTTGCGCCGCACTGGCGGGCGGGGTGGCGCTGGCCGCGGCGGCAGTCAGCGTCGTGGCCATGTTCGTGCTCGTCCCCGTGGCCGCCACGGGCGCCGTGGGTGATGCTGCGGCCGAGCGTGCGGGTGCGAGCGGGCGTGGCGAATTCGCTGGCATGCGCAAGGTGTGTTCCGCGCTGGGTGCGGCCCCCGGCGCTGCCGCATCGGCCGGCGCAGATGGTGTGGCCGGCGTGCCGGCCACGGGCGCTGGCGCAGCATCGGCCAGCACCACTGCCGGCACCTGTGGCGCACGGCCCGGGCTGGGCAGGGGCGCAAAGGCGGCGGCCGAAATGGCGGCGGCGCCGCCCAGCAGTAGCAGCACCATGCGGTTGCGCTTCGGCGCGGCAGCCGTGGGCCGCACGTCTTCGGTGGCGACCACGCCGCCGGCCTGGCGGGCTTGCAGGTCTTGCAGCATCTTGTTCATCACGCTCATCAACGCGCTCCCTGTGCGAAGCGGCCGCACAGCGCCTGCATGCTGTTGATGAACAGGCTGTTCAGGGCGCCGAACAGGCTTTGCTCGTCGCGCCAGGCGTGCCACAGCGTGAAGGCATCCACCCGGTGCACACCGCCGCCGTAGGCCAGCAACAAGGCTCTGTGGGCCAGGGTGTTGGCGCGCCGCGGCACGCCGGCGCTGGCGCGCCAGAGCAGCCGCGCGGCGGCGTTGGTGAAGACATCGGGCCCGCTCCAGCCCGCCACGCCCAGGCGGTGGCGCAAGTAGGCGTGGCAGTCGGCGCGGCCCAGTGGCCCTAACCGCGCGCTGAAGCCGACACGGCTGGCCAGCGAGCGCAGGGCCGGGCGCTTGAGCATGGCGTTGAATTCAGGCTGGCCGAACAGCACGATCTGGATCAGCTTTTGTTTGCCGGTTTCCAGGTTCGACAACAGGCGCAGCGATTCGAGCGTGTCCAGCGGCAGCTCCTGCGCTTCATCCACGCACAGCACCACGCGGCGGCCCTCGCCGGCCAGCGCCAGCAGCTTGCGCTCAACGGCGTGGTACAGGTCGTTCTCGGCGCGCAGCCGCACGACCCGCAGGCCCAGGTCTTGCGCCAGGCTGCGCAGCATTTCATGCGGGTGCAGCTTGGGGTTGGGCAGGTAGGCGCTGACCGTGCCGGGGCTGAGCTTTTCCAGCAGCATGCGGCACATCAGCGTCTTGCCGGTGCCGACTTCGCCGGTCACCTTGATGAAGCCGTCGCCGCCCTGCAGCGACAGCAGCACCGTG
>JAYUPO010000281.1:0-3725 GCA_043760085.1 Burkholderiales bacterium | reverse complement strand
CCTTGGGCATGGCACCGGGCACGATGCAGGCCCTGCTTTCCGTGGCCGGCCTGGCCTGCTGCGTGGCCATGGCGATGCCCCAGGTGCACATCGTGGCCTATTGCGGCGACCTGGGCTTTGGCGCCGCGCGTGGCGCGCAAATGCTGTCGGTGATGTTGGGCATGGGCGTGGTCAGCCGGCTGCTGTCAGGCTGGATTTCCGACCACATCGGCGGCCTGCGCACCCTGCTGTTAGGGTCGGTGCTGCAAGGCCTGGCGCTGGTGATGTTCTTGTTCAGCGACGGCGTGGTCTCGCTGTTCCTGGTGTCGGCCATGTTCGGCCTGTTCCAGGGCGGCATCGTGCCCAGCTATGCGCTGATCGTGCGCGAGCACTTCACGCCCAAAGACGCCGGCGCGCGCGTGGGCACAGTGCTCATGGCCACGCTGCTGGGCATGGCGCTGGGCGGCTGGATGTCGGGCGCCATCTTCGACGCCACCGGCTCGTACCGCGCCGCGTTCATCAACGGCATTGGCTGGAACCTGCTCAACCTGAGCATCGTGGGGTTTCTGGTCTGGCGCTGGCGGCGGCAACGCGGGTCTTGAAGGCCGGCTGGATACTGGGGTTTTGAACAGGTGTATCGTGCCTGGCCCGTACCCCAAGAGCCGTGTCATGCAAGCCCAGACCAAGCCCGAACCCAGCCTCGCCAGCCTGCCCGAACAGGCCATCAGCCGCGAGGTGCTGGAAGAGAAATACGCCAAGGGCGATGAGCACAGCGTGGCCGAGGTTCAGGCCCGCGTGGCGCGCGCCCTGGCCGCGGTGGAAGCACCGGCACAGCGTGTGGCGTGGGAAGCCAAATTTGCGCAGGCCCTGGCCGCGGGCTTCATTCCGGCCGGGCGCATCAACTCCGCCGCCGGCACCGATCTCACCGCCACGCTCATCAACTGCTTCGTGCAGCCGGTGGGCGATTCGATCTCGCAGCCCGAAGACGGCCACCCCGGCATCTACACGGCGCTGAGCGAAGCCGCTGAAACCATGCGCCGCGGCGGCGGCGTGGGCTACGACTTTTCGCGCATTCGCCCGCGTGGCGCCTGGGTGGCGGCCACGCGCAGCCAGGCCTCGGGCCCGCTGAGCTACATGCGGGTGTTCGACCGTTCGTGTGAGACGGTGGAATCCGCCGGCAGCCGGCGTGGCGCGCAGATGGGCGTGCTGCGCTGCGACCACCCCGATGTGGAAGCCTTCATCCACGCCAAGGACCATGGCGACCTGGCCAACTTCAACATCTCGGTGGGCATAACAGATGGCTTCATGCGCGCGGTGCAGGAAGACACTGAATTCGAGCTGGTGCATCGCGCCGCGCCGAGCCCCGAGACGCGCGCCGCCGGCGCCTTCCAGCGTGCCGATGGCCAATGGGTGTATCGCAGCCTGCGTGCGCGCGAGTTGTGGGAACAGATCATGCGTTCAACGTATGACCATGCCGAACCCGGCGTGCTGTTCCTGGACCGTATCAACCTCGACAACAACCTGCACTATTGCGAAAGCATCCAGGCTACCAACCCCTGTGGTGAGCAACCCCTGCCCGCCTACGGCTGCTGCTGCCTGGGCAGCATCGACCTCACCCGCTTCGTGCACCGGCCCTTCGCGGCCACTGCAACGTTCGATGAAACGGGCTTCGCCAACGTGGCCGCAGTGGCCACGCGCATGCTGGACAACGTGCTTGACGTCACCGTCTGGCCCTTGCCGCAGCAACGCGCCGAAATGCAGGCCAAGCGCCGCATCGGCCTGGGCTTCACCGGCCTGGGTGATGCGCTGGTGATGCTGAACCTGCATTACGGTGAGCCGGCGGCCCGCGAGCAGGCGCGGCGCATCGCCGAGGTGATGCGCGACGCGGCCTACAACGCTTCAGTTGACTTGGCCCGCGAACGTGGCGCCTTCCCGCTGTTCAATGCCGACCTGTTCTTGAGCGGCGGCAGCTTCGCCAGCCGCCTGCCGGCTGAGCTGAAAGACCGCATCCGCGCCCACGGCCTGCGCAACTCGCACCTGCTGAGCATCGCCCCCACCGGCACCATCAGCCTGGCCTTTGCCGACAACGCCAGCAACGGCATCGAGCCCGCTTTCAGCTGGAGCTACACGCGCAAGAAGCGGCTGCCCGAAGGCGGCTTCAAGGAATACGCGGTGCAAGACCATGCCTGGCGGTTGTACCGCCACCTGCACGGGGAACAGGCACCGTTGCCGCCGGCCTTCGTCAATGCCCTGGAGCTCAGCGCCACCGGGCATGCGGCCATGGTGGCGGCGGTGGCACCGTACGTGGACACCGCCATCAGCAAGACGGTTAACGTTCCAGAAGACTACCCCTATGCCGAGTTCAAAGACCTGTACATGCAGGCCTGGAACGCCGGCCTGAAGGGCCTGGCCACTTACCGGCCGAATGCCGTGCTCGGCTCGGTGCTGAGCGTGGATGCGCCGGCCGCGCAACCGGCGCCGCTGCGCACGGATGAAGCCAACCAGCGCCTGCTGCTCAAACGCCTGCCCGCGGCGGTGCTCACCTCATTGCGCTGGCCGGGCCGGCCGGACATGCCTTCGGGCAACCCGGCCTGGAGCTTCATGATCCAGCACCCGCACGGCGAATTTGCGCTGTTCGTCGGCGAGTTGCCGGGCGAGCCCGGGCCCGATGCCGGCCTGTTCGGCCGCACTTTGCCGTTCGAGGTGTGGGTCAATGGTGCCGAGCAGCCGCGCGGCTTGGCCGCGCTGGCCAAGACCTTGTCGATGGACATGCGCGTGAACGATGCGCAGTGGCTCAAGCTCAAGCTCGACGCCCTGGCCACGGTGGCCGAGGAACGATCCTTCGAAATGCCGTTCCCGCCGCACGGCCAGCGCCGTTTGTTCCCGGGCGTGGTGGCGGCCACGGCGGCAGTGATCCGCTGGCGCTGCGAACAGCTCGGCACCTTTGCCGACGCGGCGGCGGCCACGCCGGTGCTCGACGCCATGTTCAGCGTGGAAGAACCGCGCACAGACTCATCTGGAACGTTGGCCTGGGCGGTGGACGTGAGCAACCCGGCCGCGCACGACGAATTCACCGTCACGCTCAAGGAAGTGAGCCTGCCGGATGCGAATAAGCCGGGCAGCACCATCACGCGGCCTTGCGCCATGGGTTTTTCAGGCAACTATCCGCGTGCGCTCGACGGCCTGGCGCGGGCGCTGTCGCTGGACATGCGCGTGCACGACCCGGCCTGGATCGGCATGAAGCTGCGCAAGCTGCTCAACGTGGGCGAGCCGCTGGCCCAGTTCATGGCCCCGGTGCCGGGTGAGCGGCGCCAGCAACTGTGGCCCAGCACCGTGGCCTACGTGGCGCGGCTGGTGATCCACCGCTACGCCATGCTGGGCGTGCTGAATGAGGAAGGCCTGCCGCTGCACGAGCTGGGCCTGTTGCAAGCGCCCGTGGGCGCAGTGGACGGCGCCGCCAGGACGCTGCCCGGCAGCCGCTGCCCCGAATGCGGCAACACCACGCTGATCCACCGCGACGGCTGCGACTTCTGCACCGCCTGCGGCTACGTGGGGCAGTGCGGGTAGCCCAAGCCAAGGCGGCGGTCGGCTGCATGACTTCTCAGGGCTTCACTCCTGCGCAGGCTTGTGAAACCGGGTACTTAGAATTCCTGCATGCCGCGCGCCTCTTTCAAACAGCAAGTCTTGCAGGTGCGTGAAGACGCCATCGTTGAATCGGTGAACCGGCTGCTGGCCGAAAAGGGCTA
>JAYUPO010000280.1:0-9778 GCA_043760085.1 Burkholderiales bacterium | reverse complement strand
GGCCAAGACCGCGCTGTGGCTGCACACCTTCACGGTCGGCGCGCCGCTGAGCTTTCTTGACCACCACCTCAAGCTGGGCGATTCGCTGCACGGTGAACGACTGGGCGATGTGCGCCAAGGCCTGCAAGCCCTGGGCATGATCTTCCAGCAAGGCGAACTGGCGCGGCTGGACGTGGCCGCGCGCAGCCTGCAAGCGGTAGCCGACCAGACTGATGTGGATCTGGCCGAGGTGCAACGTTCCAAACAACTGGCTGCACAGGCCGAAGCGGAAGTGGCGCCGCTGCACGCCTTGCTCGACTTCTGGCGCGCGCTGCGCTGGCTGCTGCCGGGCTGGCCGCCGGAGAAGCCCGCGCGCATGGCCAAGCTCGGCAGCGCCGATTTACGCGATGCATTGGGCGAGGTGTTCTCGCCGCAGCGCAACCTGGTGGCCACCCTGCATGCCGGCAAGATCAATGGCGCTGGCGCCCGGGTGGAGGGAGCCAACGCCCTGCTCGCGCAGGTGCGCGCGCTGGCCCGGCGCGAATGCTTCTTCCATTGGTGGACGACCTTTCCCACAGTGTTCGACGCCGACGGCCGCGGCGGTTTCGACGCCGTGATCGGCAACCCGCCCTGGGACCGCATCAAGCTGCAGGAAGTGGAATGGTTTGCCGAGCGCGAACCGAAGATTGCTGAGCAAGCCCGCGCCGCCGACCGCAAGGCCTTGATCGCCGAGCTGCACATCAAGAAGGCGCCGCTGGCGGCTGACTATGCGCAAGCGGTTGAACGCGCGCAGGCCAATGCCCGCGTGTTGGCCCAGGCCGGCGACTACCCGCTGCTGGGCGGCGGCGACGTGAACCAGTACAGCCTGTTCGTTGAGCGCGCGCAGGCCCTGGTGCACCCGCAAGGCCTGGTGGCCCTGCTCACGCCCAGCGGCATTGCCGCCGACAAGGGCGCGGCCGAGTTCTTCAAAAGCATCGCCACCACGGGGAGGTTGGGGGCTTTGTATGACTTCGAGAACAAGGGCTTTTTCTTTGCTGATGTGCACGACAACTTCAAGTTCATGTGCCTGACTTTCGGCGGCCCGCAACGGCGCTTTGAAGCGGCGCGTTGTGCGTACTACCTGCACCGGTTGGAAGAACTGGATGACCCCGAGCGTTGCTTGACGTTGAGCAGTGACGACTTCAATTTGGTCAACCCCAACACCGGGGCGGCGCCGGTGTTCAGGAGCCGGGCCGACGCTGACATGACGCTTGGCATTTATCGACGATTGCCCGTTCTTGTGCACAAGGCGAACGGTGTGACGCATAAGTCATGGCCGGTAAAGTACATGCGGATCCTCGACATGACCAATGACTCCGCGCTCTTCCTGACGCGCAAGGAGCTGACGGCGCGTAGATGGCAGCCCTCGCCTTTGAACCGCTGGCGCAAGGCCGAGGCGCAGGCATTGCCTTTGCTGGTGGGCAAATCTATCTGGCACTACGACCACCGTGCGAACCACGCCAATGTCAACCTCGAGAATCTTCAAGTCGCGTCGAGCTCGCGCGGAGTGTCGGCCGAGGAGCGCCGCGACCCATTCTTCGCGCCTGAACCGCAGTATTGGGTTGACAGCAGTGCCTGCAAGGCCGACCTGCGCTGGGCCGTTGGTTTCAGAGACATCACCAACCCGACCAATGCTCGCACTGCAATTG
Organism: Burkholderiales bacterium; assembly: GCA_043760085.1. Taxonomy (GTDB): domain Bacteria; phylum Pseudomonadota; class Gammaproteobacteria; order Burkholderiales; family Burkholderiaceae_C; genus Rubrivivax. The sequence continues at coordinate 8,111 of JAYUPO010000280.1, read as the reverse complement.
CGGCCATCGTGCCTTATCGCCTGGCAGGCAACACCTTGCCGCTCCTGGTACCCGAGGATTACGGCGACAACGGTGCGTTGTGGCTGCCCCTGTTGATGGCCAACATGAACAGCCTGGTCTTTGACTACGTGACACGGCAAAAGGCGAAGTGGACACACCTCAACTGGTTCATCCTCGAACAACTCCCCGTCATCCCCCCCGAGCGCTTCGAGCAACCCCTGCCCAAACATTTCGCTCAACAGGCGCGCGCGGCCGGCCTGATGAACGGCAACCATGCCGCGCCCACGATGGCCGACTTCGTCATTCCCCAGGTGCTGGCCCTGAGCTACACCGCGCACGATCTGGCGCCCTTTGCCCAAGACCTGGGTTATGTGGACGCCGCCGGCCAGGTGCTGCCACCCTTCACCTGGAACGACGAAGAACGCCGCACCCGAATGGCCGCGCTCGACGGCCTGTTCATGCACCTGTACGGCCTGAACGAAGACGACGCCGCCTACATCCTGGGCACCTTCCCCATCGTGCGCGAGCAAGACATCAAGGCCTTCGGGCACTACCGCACCCAGGCCGATGTGCTGGCCTGGCTGCGCCTGGTTCAAGGCGGGCCGGCATAAATTCAGCTCGCCGGTGCGTCGCCGGCAAGCCTATGTGATCGTCACGGCTTTGGTCATTGGAGCGTGATGATGCTGAAGTTCGACGACGGCGGCCTGCGCAACGTCTGGCTTGCCAACGGCTATCAAGTGTTGAGCACGTCGTACGGCAAAGCCTATGCGTACCACGACCTTGACGGCCTGGTGCTGGCGATCTGCAAGGTCTTGACGCGCAAGGCAGGGCGCTTGGCGGGTGCCGAGTTCCGCTACCTGCGCTCGCACCTGGGCCTGTCTCAGATGTCATTGGGCAAGCTGCTGAGCGTGAGCGACCAGAGCGTTGCGGGTTGGGAGAAGCGCGGGCGCATCCCCTTGCTCGCCGACAAGCATTTGCGCCTGTTGTGGGCCAAAAAACACAGTGGCAACGAGCCCATCAAGCGCGCCATGGAACGGCTGAATGACATCGAGCGATTGGTGAATCAGAAGATCGTGGTCACCGAGTCAAAACGCGGCGGCTGGGTTGCCGACGCTGAGGAAACCGCTGCCTGATGGCGCGGCCTGCGTCGCTATACTCACGCCCCTTCAGCGCCGATTTGTCCCCGATTGCGGGCGCTCTAAAAATGCCGCTAAACAGCCTGCAGCCGGTGTCTGCCTGTGAAGCGCAACACCGGGTTTTTCATTCCAGGCAGCCATGGCATCGGTTGGCAACGTCACTCCCCAAGACAAGCACTTCAGCGCGCCGCTGCCGCTCAAGGGCGGCGCCGCTTTGCGCGACTACACGCTGGTTTATGAAACCTACGGCACGCTGAACGCCGCGCGCAGCAACGCGGTGCTGGTGTGCCACGCCCTGAACGCCAGCCACCATGTGGCCGGCACCTACGCCGGGCAAGACAAGAGCGAAGGCTGGTGGGACAACCTGATCGGCCCAGGCAAGCCGCTGGACACGAATGTTTTCTTCGTCATCGGCGTCAATAACCCAGGCTCGTGCTTCGGCTCCACTGGCCCGGCCAGCCCGAACCCCGCCACCGGCCAGCCCTATGGCGCCGACTTCCCAGTGGTGACGGTGGAAGACTGGGTCGACGCGCAAGCGCGGCTGATTGAATCGCTAGACATTGAACAACTGGCCGCGGTGATCGGTGGCAGCCTGGGCGGCATGCAGGCGCTGGCCTGGACGCTGCGCTTCCCGCAGCGCTTGCGCCACTGCATTGCCGTGGCCACGGCGCCCAACCTTTCAGCACAAAACCTGGCGTTCAATGAAGTGGCGCGCCGCGCCATCATCGGCGACCCCGAATTCCACGGCGGCCACTACGCCGCGCGCGGCGTGATCCCGCGCCAGGGCCTGCGCGTGGCACGAATGATCGGCCACATCACTTATCTTTCCGACGACTCAATGGAAGAGAAGTTCGGCCGCGAGATGCGCAACGCCGAGCTGAACTACAGCACCCAGCAGGTCGACTTCCAGATCGAAAGCTATTTGCGCCACCAGGGCGAAAAGTTCAGCGACTACTTCGACGCCAACACCTACCTGCTCATCACCCGCGCGCTCGACTACTTCGACCCGGCGCGCGAGCATGGCGGCAGCCTGACTGCCGCGTTCGCGCCGGCGCGCACTAACCGCTTTCTGCTGGTGAGCTTCAGCACCGACTGGCGCTTTGCGCCGGCGCGCTCGCGCGAGCTGCTCAAGGCGCTGGTGGATCAACGCATCGATGTGAGCTACGCCGAGATCGACGCCCCGCATGGCCACGATGCGTTCTTGTTAGACGACCCGCGTTATCACGGCGTGTTGCGCGCATACTTCAAGCGTGTGGCGGGGGAATTCAAGTGAGCGACAAGAGCGACCTTGAAGCCATTGCGGCGCTGGTGCCGCATGGCGCGCGCGTGCTCGACCTGGGTTGCGGCAGCGGCGAGCTGCTGGCGCACTTGCAGCAAACACGCGCGTGCAGCGGCTACGGCGTGGAGATTGATGACGCCAACCTGCTGCAGTGCGTGCAGCGCGGCGTGAACGCGGTGCAGCTCAACCTGGAAGACGGCCTGGCGCTGTTTGAAGACAAGAGCTTCGACGTGGTGCTGCAACTCGACACCTTGCAGCACCTGAAGAACACCGAACGCATGCTGCGCGAAACGGCGCGCGTGGGCCGCATCGGCATCGTCAGCTTCCCCAACTTTGCGCATTGGCCGAACCGCCTGGCCGTGCTGCGCGGGCGCATGCCGGTGACCAAGACCCTGCCCTACCAGTGGTACGACACGCCCAACATCCGCGTGGGCACGCATGCTGACTTTGAAGTGCTGGCGCGCAAGAACGGCCTGCGCGTGATCGACAGCTTCGGCCTGCAAGACGGGCGCACGGTGCGCACGCTGCCCAACTGGCGGGCGAGCGTGGCGGTGTTCAAGTTTGAGCGGGTTTGAGGTAGCTGGCGGGTTGTCGGCGGGTAACTGGCAGGCTTTGACGCCCGGCCGGGCTGTGGATATAGTGCAGGGATATCCCACGTCACTTGGAGCCCGCCATGGCCACCAGCACCGTCTTCACCAACAACCGCAGCCAGGCCGTGCGCCTGCCTGCTGAAGCGCGCTTTCCGGCCGGCGTGAAAAAGGTTGAAGTGCGTGTGGTGGGCACCGACCGGGTGATCTCACCCGTTAGCCAAGGCTGGGACAGCTTCTTCAACCCGCCGCCCGGGCAGGGCGTGGCCAGCAAAGACTTCATGGCGCAACGCGCCACCCAAGAGCAAAAGCCCCGCGAGGCCTTCTGAAACGCCGTGGCCATGTTGAAGTACCTGCTCGACACCAACATCGCCATCTACGTCATCAAGCGCCGCCCGCCGGCCGCGCTGGTCATGTTCAACCGCCAGCAAGCGCTATTGGCCTTGTCGGCCATCAGCCTGGCCGAACTGGTTCATGGCGCTGGGAAGAGCACCGATCCCCCACGCAACCTGGCCGTGGTGGAAGACTTTTGCAGCCGCTTGACCCTGCTCGACTACACGGCCTAGGCGGCGCACCACTACGGCAGCATTCGCGCCGCGCTGGAACTGATCGGCCAACCCATCGGCGTGAATGACCTGCACATCGCGGCGCACGCCCGCAGCCAGGGGCTGGTGGTGGTGACCAACAACTTGAAAGAGTTCAAGCGTGTGCCCGGGGTGGTGACCGAGAACTGGGTTTGAGTCGGCCCGGCAACGGTTGGTGCAGCTTCACGCCCAGTGGAGTCAGCTCGTTCCGCCACCGCAAAAGCCCCCATGCAACCCTTCACCTTCTTCATCAGTTACCGCCGCGCGGACACGGCGCCGATTGCCCTGTTGCTCAAGCACGAGATCGAAAAGCGCCTGCAATTCGTTCGCGTGTCGGTCGATGTGGAGGAGATTCGCGCCTCGCAAGTGTTCCCCGATCGGTTGCGCAAGCTCGTTGCCGAATCACACGCCGTGATCGCCTTGATCGGCAAGCACTGGATGCCGCGGCATGACGATGCCGACGCGCAGCCGCCCGCCAGCGATTGGGTGGCCACTGAGCTGGAACTGGCGCACACCTTGGCCATCGAGCAGCCCGAAGGCGACCGCTACAAGCTCACCCAGCGGGTGATGCTGCCTGTGTTTGCCAACTGCGACCGCAACTTCAGCCAGTTCAAGATGCCGCCCGCGTTGGCGTTCCTGACTCAGCTGCATTCAGAGCGCATCGACTACGCCACATGGCCCTATGACATCGGCCCTCTGGTGGACCGCATCGCGGTCACACTCGACTTGAAGAAACGCCCCGACGGCGACACCTATCCCAAGGCCGACACGGCCAAGGCACGCACCCAGCCCCTGGCCGATACCGAGTTGGCCGCCATCCTGGGCTACGACGACTACGAAGGCTGGTACGTCGATAACTTCGGCAATGCCGAGGTGCGCTATCTCGTGAAAACATTTCGCTTCAGAGATTTCAACCAAGCGGCCGATTTCATGCAACTGGTAGCCGACCATTGCCGCGTGCTCGACCACCACCCCGAGTGGCGCAACGTGTTCAACCACGTCACCGTTTCGCTCACCACCTGGGACGCCAAGCGCCGCGTCACCATCTTCGACATGAACCTGGCGCTGTTCATGAACAAGGCGGCTGAAGCCGTGCGTGCGCGCGAATGACGCTTGCGCTTCAGGGCTTTTTCACACAGCGCCCTAAAACACGGTCGTCCAAGTCTTCTCAGCGCCGGCCTGCTCATCCCGCAATGGCGCCCGCTGCCGTCGACGCGCGTTGTTCACGGCGCCGCTCAAGGGTTGGCAATCGCACTCAAATCATCAAACTGCGCCGCCGTCTTGGCCTTCCAGCCGGCAATGGCGCGGCCCATTTCGTCGATGTCGAAGATGGCGCTTTGCAGCAGCGTCATTTGTTCCAGCGCCTCGGCGGTGCTGTGGTCGCGGGCATAGTTGAGCGTGCGCTTGCTGCCGGCAATGGCCAAGGGCGACTTGGCCGCGATGCCTTGCGCCAGCTTCATCGCATGCGCCAGCAACGCTTGCGCATCAGGCAGCACGCTGTTCACCAACCCGTTGGCCAGCGCACGCTGCGCATCAATGCGCTCGCCGCAATAAGCCATTTCGCGCGCCAGGCCTTGCGGCACAAGCTTGGGCAGGCGTTGCAGCACGCCCAGGTCAGCGGCCATGCCGATGTTGATTTCTTGCAGCGTGAAGAACGCATCGGCGCTGCACACGCGGATGTCGCAACTGCATGCCAAGTCGAGCCCACCGCCCACGCAGCCGCCCTGGATGGCGGCAATCACCGGGAAGCGTGCTTCTTCTACCGCATCAAAGCACGCCATCAGGCGGCGCAAATGGTCTTGAAAGGCCAGGCGCTGGCGCGCGTTGGCGGTGACCAGGGCCGAGGCTTCAGCGCCAAACACATCCAGTGCCATGCCGGCCGAGAAATGCTTGCCGGTGGATGAGATCACCAGCACGCGCGTGGCGCCGGCGTCGTTGAGTGCGTTCACGGCGTCGCGCAGCGCCGGGAAGAAGGCCGGCGCCATGGTGTTGAAACGCTCGGGGCGGTTGAGTTGCAAATGGGCAATGCCCTGGCTGGTGCTGAGCGCGAAGAACTCATTCATGGCGGGCTTTCGTGTGCTTGCGTGATGTGTCTGAGGTGCGTGAGGGGGATGCGACACGAGCATAAACTGCGCCGCCATGCCCGAGCCCGCCACCCCTGAACCCGCCGCGGTGACCCGGCCCGACGAGCGCTTCGGCTTCGATGCCTACGCGCCGCGCGAAATCGCCCGGCGTGTTGAAGACATCGGCGTGGCCAAGGCGCGCATGCCGCTGGCCACCATGGCCCTGCTGGGCATGCTGGCCGGCGCCTTCATCGGCCTGGGCATGTTGTTCAATGTGCTGGTGGCCAGCGATGCCAGCCTGGGCTTTGCGGCCAGCCGGGTGCTGGGCGGCCTGGTGTTTTCGCTCGGCCTGCTGCTGGTGGTGGTGGCCGGCGCCGAGCTGTTCACCGGCAACAACCTGCTGGCCATGGCCTATGCCGATGGCCGCATCACGCTGCGCGAGTTGCTGCGCAATTGGGGCGTGGTCTGCACCGCCAACTTGGTGGGTGCGGCGGGGCTGGCGCTGCTGGTTTTTCTGGCCGGCCATGTGCAGATGAACGGTGGCCGGGTGGCGCTGAAGGTGCTGGAGCTGGCCGCGGCCAAGGCCACGCTGTCGCCCACCGAGGCGTTCTTCAAAGGCGTGTTGTGCAACGTGCTGGTGTGCCTGGCGGTGTGGATGAGCCTGGCTGCGCGCAGCGTGGTGGACAAGGCCGTGGCCGTGGTGCCGCCGGTGTGCGCCTTCGTGGCCGCGGGCTTCGAGCACAGCATCGCCAACATGTACCTGTTCCCGCTGGCGCTGTTGATCAAGGCGCAGGGCGTGTTAACCATCGAATCAGCCACTGCCAGCGCCGTCACCTGGGCCGGCTTCGGCCACAACCTGCTGTGGGTGATCCCGGGCAACCTGGTGGGCGGCAGCGTGCTGGTGGGCCTGGTCTATCACTTCATTTATCGCCGCAAGCCATGAACAGTTTCAAAGGCCATGACGGCCTGGACTTGCACACCTTTGAATGGCCGCTGGCGCAGGCGCGCGGCACCGTGCTGCTGGTGCATGGCTTGGGCGAGCATGCGGGCCGCTACGCGCACGTGGCGGCACGCTTGAATGCCACCGGCTGGCGCGTGGTGGCTTACGACCAGCGCGGCCACGGCGCCAGCCCCGGGCCGCGCGGCGCCTTGCCGCTGCCTGAAAGCCTGCTGCTCGACCTGGCCCGGGCCATCGACGCCTTGCGCGACACCGGCCCTTTGGTGCTGCTTGGCCACAGCATGGGCGGCGCGCTGGCGGCGCGCTTCGTGGCCGAGGCCTTGAGCAGCGCGCCGGCGCTGTGGCAGCGCGATGTTGATGCGCTGGTGCTGTCTTCGCCCGCCCTGGCCGTGACCATGAGCGCGGCGCAGCGCATGCTGCTCAACGTTGGCCTGCGCTTTGCGCCCAACCTGGCGGCGGGCAACGGCCTGAAGCCGGCCTGGCTGTCGCACGACCCGGCCGTGGTGGCCGCCTACCAGGCCGACCTGCTGGTGCACAACCGCATCACGCCGCGCCTGGCGCGCTTCATCATCGACGCCGGCGCCCATGCGCGCGCCTTGGCGCCGCACTGGAAGACGCCCACCTTGCTGATGTGGGCCGGCGCCGACCGTTGCGTGGCGCCCGGCGGCAGCGCTGAATTTGCCGCCGCAGCGCCGCGCGAGCTGCTGCGCGCGCGCGCCTGGCACGGCCTGTTCCATGAGATCTTCAATGAGCCCGAACGCGACGCGGTGCTCACCGCGCTGTGCCGCGGGCTTGACGCCCTGTTGCCGCGCTGACAAGCTTGCCCCAACCGCACCCGAAAGGCCCCCATGAACGCCCGCGACCCGAACCTGCCCGTGCAACCCGATGAAGCCCAAGCCCTGGCCCGCCACACGGCACGCCAATGGGACGAGCAGATCGTGCCGGCCTTGACGCATTACATCGGCATTCCCGCCAAGAGCCCGATGTTCGACGCCGAGTGGCAAGCCCACGGCCACATCGAGCGCGTGCTGCTGGACGCCGCGGCCTGGGTGGAAAGCAGAAAGGTGGCGGGGTTAACGTTGGAGGTGATTCGCTTGCCCGGGCGCACGCCGGTGATCTTCTTTGACGTGCCGGCCACCCGCGCCGGCGCTGGCAACGGCAGCGGCGACACCGTGCTGCTGTATGGCCACCTTGACAAGCAACCCGAATTCAACGGCTGGCGCAACGACCTGGGGCCCTGGACGCCGAAGTTTGAGAACGGCCTGCTCTACGGCCGCGGTGGCGCCGACGACGGCTACGCGGTGTACGCCGCCATCAGCGCCATCGAGGCGCTCGATGCCCAGGGCATTGCCCGGCCGCGCTGCGTGGGTTTGATCGAAACCTGCGAAGAATCCGGCTCGCCGGATTTGCCGGCCTACCTTGACGCACTCAAACCCCGGTTAGGCCAGGTGGGCTTGGTGGTGTGCCTGGATTCGGGCGCCGGCAACTACGACCAGCTCTGGCT
>JAYUPO010000279.1:0-3745 GCA_043760085.1 Burkholderiales bacterium | reverse complement strand
TGGCGGCAGGTGTCGTCATCCAGCCCGAGATCGGCCAGCGCCTGGCGCGTGTCGTTGAACGCCTTGCCGCTGGCGATGATGCCGAAGCGATCTTGCGGCCCCTCTATAACGTTATGGTTAAGCCGATTGGCGCGCACGTACGCCAGCGCGGCGTACCACTTGTGGTCGAACAGCCGCGCTTCCTGCACCAGCGCCGCATCGGGCCAGCGGATGTGCAGGCCGCCCGGTGGCATGGCGAAGTCTTCGGGCAGGATGATCTTCACGCGCTCGGGCGAGACATCGATGCTCGCCGCCGACTCCACCACTTCCTGAATCGTCTTCATCGAAGTCCACACCCCGGCAAAGCGGCTCATGGCAAAGGCGTGCAGGCCCATGTCAAGAATGTCTTGCACGCTGGAGGGAAAGAACACCGGCAGCCCGCAGGCCTTGAAAATGTGGTCGCTCTGGTGCGCCGCCGTGCTGCTCTTGGCCACGTGGTCGTCGCCGGCAATCGCGATCACGCCGCCATGGCGCGCGGTGCCGGCCATGTTGGCGTGCTTGAAGACATCGCTGCAACGGTCCACCCCCGGGCCCTTGCCGTACCAGATGCCGAACACGCCGTCGTACTTCTTGCTTGCCGGGTCGAACTCGATCTGCTGCGTGCCCCATAGCGCGGTGGCGGCAAGTTCTTCATTCACCCCGGGCTGAAACACCACATGGTGCTCGGCCAGGTGCTTCTTGGCGGCCCACAAGGCCTGGTCATAGCCGCCCAGCGGTGAGCCGCGGTAGCCGCTGATAAACCCCGCGGTGTTCAACCCCGCGGCGGCGTCGCGCACGCGCTGCAGCATGGGCAGGCGCACCAAGGCCTGCACGCCACTCATGAAGGCACGGCCAGCGGCCAGGCTGTATTTATCGTCGAGGGTGACGCTTTCCAGCGCCTTGCGAACAGCGTCGGGCAGGGGGGCGTTCATACGAGGTGGGCTCCTGTGCAGGTGCGCGCCATTGGCGCGTGGGCGCAGTGTAGGTTTTCGCCCGCTGCCTGCGTTCGCCGTGGTTCAGGGCGCCGTGCCCAGCGGCCACAACACCCACAGCCGCAACACCTGGCGCATGCGCCCGGCCTGGGCTTCGGCGTTGCCGTCCCAGCCCCAGAAGTAGTCGGCCCGCACCGCGCCTTGAATGGCCCCGCCCGTGTCTTGCGCCAGCACCAGGCGCTGCAGCGGCGTCTGCGTCAGCGGCTCGGTGCTGTCGAGCCAGATCAGGCTGCCATAGGGCACGCTGGCCGGGTCGACCGCGATCGACCGGCCCGGCGTCAGCGCGATGCCCTGCGCCCCGCGCGGGCCCACTTGCGGGTCGGGCAAGGCTTCTTCGCGGAAGAAGACCATGCGCGGGTTGGCCCAGAGCATTTCCTGTACGCGCTGCGGGTTCATCCGCGCCCATTCCTTGATGGCCGGCCACGACGCCGCCGCCGCGGCCATCTCGCCTTGGTCAACCAGCCAGCGCCCCACCGAGCGGTACGGCAGGTCGTTGTGGCCGGCAAAGGCCACACGAACGGTTTCGCCACCGTTCAAACGCAGCCGGCCACTGCCCTGGACTTGCAGCAGCAAGGCGTCGAGCGGGTCGGCAACGAACGCTATCTCGCGCCCGCGCAAGGCTTGCTGCGCCTCGGGCAGGGTGTCGAGCTGCTGCCGGCTCCAGTACGGCCGGCGCGTGGCCAGGTCGGCCGGGGGGCGATACAACGGGTGGCGAAAGCGCCCCTGCGCGCTGCGGCTGGCCTCGACCAGCGGCTCGAAGTAGCCGGTGAGCAGGCCCTGCGCCTGGCCGTCATGGCCGCTGATGCGATAGGGCACCAGCCGCGCCATCAGCCACTCCCGGGTGGCCGCGTCGTTCATGGGCGCAGCCAGGGTCACCTGGGCGCACAGCCGTTCCCAGCCCGGCGCGGGGCGCTGGCAACTGCGCTGCAGGGCAGGCCAGATTTCACTGGCGCGCTCGGCGCCCCAGCCGGGCAGCTCGGCAAAGCTGGCGCGTGTCCACACGCTCTTTTCGCGCCGCCACTCGGCTGCCGCGCCGGGCGCGCTGGTCTGAACCGCGGGCGCTGCGGGGGGTGGTGGCGGCGGCCGCGCCGGGCTGTCTGCCGCACAGCCGCACAGCGTGCCGATAATGGACAGCGCTCCCAGACCAAACCGAAGACCAAGCATGTGGCTGATTCTCGTGGAAGCCCTGGTCGCAGGGCTGATCTTGGTGCTCATCGTCTGGTGGGTGATGTTCGCCGGGCGCAAGGGCGGTGAACGTCAGGACGACTCACGCCACTGAGTGCCCGCAGGCCGGGCAACGCCACGCGCCTCAGTGCAAAACCGAATCGCGCGCGAGGCGGAAGCTGGGCACCGGCGCGCTGAAGGGTTGCGCGTCTTCGGTCATGCAAAAGAAGGTGCCTTCCATGCTGCCGTGCGGCGTGGCAAGGCGCGTCCAGCTGGTGTATTCAAATTGCTCACCGGGGCGCAGCAGCGGCTGGTGGCCCACCACGGCCAAGCCGCGCACTTCTTCGACATGGCCGGTGGCGTCGGTCACCCTCCAGTGCCGCGCCACGAGTTGCGCGGTAATGCTGCCGGTGTTGCGGATGGTCACCGTGTACGAAAAGGCGAACGGCCCTTCGGGCAGCTTGCTCTGCTCGGGCAGGTACTCCGGCTTGGCGGTGCAGGTGAACTGGGCTTGGCTCATCGGGGCTGATTGTAGGCAGCGCCCTAAAATTTAGCGCCCACCCATCCCGGTATCCACATGGCCCGCCATCGCATCGCCCCGAGCCTGCTCTCAGCCGACTTTGCCCGCCTGGGTGACGAAGTGCGCGACGTGATCGCCGCCGGCGCCGACTGGATCCACTTCGACGTGATGGACAACCACTACGTGCCCAACCTCACCTTCGGGCCCATGGTCTGCGCCGCATTGCGCAAACATGCGGCTCAAGCGGACGGCACGCCCGTGCCGATCGACGTGCACCTGATGGTGCAGCCGGTGGATGCGCTGGCCGTGGCCTTTGCCCAGGCCGGGGCCGATGTCGTCAGCTTCCACCCTGATGCCAGCACGCACGTTGACCGAACGTTGCAACTCATTCGCGCCGAGGGCTGCCAAGCCGGGCTGGTGTTCAACCCGGCGCAGCCGCTGGATGTGCTCGACTGGGTGATCGACAAGGTCGATCTCATTTTGGTGATGAGCGTGAACCCCGGCTTCGGCGGCCAGAGCTTCATCCCCAGCGCGCTGCGCAAGATCGAGGCCGCGCGCCGGCGCATCGAGGCCACCCGGCGCGACATCCGCCTGGAGGTTGATGGCGGCATCAAGGCCGACAACATTCGCCGCGCGGCCGATGCTGGGGCAGACACATTTGTCGCCGGCAGCGCGATCTTTGGCGCGGGCAACTATGCCGCGGCAATCAGCGCCATGCGTGCGCAACTGGCTGCTTGATCAACCGCGTCAAGCAATCACGCCTTCGCGCTTCAGGCCCTGTAGCTCGGCATCGTCCAGCCCCAGCGTTTGCGCCAGCACCGCCAGGGTCTGCTCGCCACCGAGCGGCCCGGCGGCGGCCGGCACACGCAGGCAGGTGTTAGACGACAACGGCGACGCCGACGTCAGCCAACTGCCCGCGCCGGGGTGGTTCACCTGCTCGAACATCGGGTTGGCTTCGCTGCACCGCGGGTCTTCGGCCAGCATCTGCGCAAAGCTGCGGTACGGGCCCCACAACGCGCCGGCGGCGCTGAGCGCAGCGCCAACCTCGGCC
>JAYUPO010000278.1:0-3747 GCA_043760085.1 Burkholderiales bacterium | reverse complement strand
GGTCGGGCGGCTCGCCACGCCGCTGCGCCGACAGGTCGATGGCGTGCTCATTGCGGTTGTGCCTGACGTTGCCACGCAGATAGCGGTTAGTTGGCGCGGTGCGCGGCAAGAAGCGTGACAGCTCGGTCAGGGCGGTTTCATAGACGCCGCGCTTGAATTCGATCACCACCTCAAGCGGCACCCAGTATTCGTTCCAGCGCCAGGCGTCGAACTCGGGGTGGTCGGTGGCGCGCAGGTTCATGTCGCTGTCGCGCCCCACCAGGCGCAGCAGGAACCAGATTTGCTTTTGCCCGCGGTAGTGGCCGCGCGCATCCTTGCGGATGAAATGCTCGGGCACTTCGTAGCGCAGCCAGTCGCGCGTGCGGGCGATCACCTGCACATGGTGCGGGTGCAGGCCGACCTCTTCATGCAGCTCGCGGAACATGGCTTGTTCGGGTGTTTCGCCATGTTTGATGCCGCCTTGCGGAAACTGCCACGAATGCGTACGCAAGCGCTTGCCCCAGAAAACCTGGTTGCGTGCGTTGAGCAGGATGACGCCGACGTTGGGCCTGAAGCCGTCACGGTCGAGCATAATCAGACCTCAATTTTTTGATTGAAATCATTATTGCACCGGCCCCGCGCCGGCTGCGATTTCTCGGTTTCCCGCATGGCCCGCCAGGGCGCCAAGACCGCCCCCAAACCGGCGCTGCGTGCGCCCATCGCCAGCCATGAAAGCATCGCGTTTCTTCATCTCCACCCTCAAAGAAGCGCCCGCCGATGCCGAGGTGGTGAGCCACCGCCTCATGCTGCGCGCCGGCCTCATCAAACGCCTGAGCGCGGGCATCTACAGCTACATGCCCATGGGCCTGCGCGTCATTCGCAAGGTCGAGGCCATCATCCGCGAAGAGATGAACCGCGCCGGGGCCATTGAACTGCTGATGCCCGTGGTGCAGCCGGCAGAGTTGTGGCAGGAAACCGGCCGCTTCCAGCAATACGGGCCCGAGCTGCTGCGCGTGAAAGACCGCCATCAACGCGACTTCATCATCCAGCCCACGTCTGAAGAAGTCATCACCGACATCGCGCGCCAGGAGCTGCGCAGCTACAAGCAGTTGCCGAAGAATTTCTATCACATCCAAACCAAGTTCCGCGACGAGCGGCGGCCGCGTTTTGGTGTCATGCGCGGGCGCGAATTCACCATGAAAGACGCCTACTCGTTTGACCGCGACCAGGCCGCTGCACTGCGCAGTTATCAGCAGATGTTCCAGGCGTATCAGCGCATCTTCGATCGCCTGGGCCTCACGTATCGCGCCGTGGCGGCCGACACCGGCGCCATCGGCGGCGATGCCTCGCACGAGTTTCAAGTGATTGCTGACACCGGCGAAGATGCCATCGCCTACTGCCCGGGCAGCGACTACGCCGCCAACGTTGAATTAGCCGAGGCGCTGCCCTTGCTGGCGCAACGCGCCGCGCCGATGCAGGCCTTGGTGAAGACGCCCACGCCGGGCAAAGCCACCTGCGAAGACGTGGCCACGTTACTGGGTGTGCCCTTGCAGCAAACAGTGAAGTCCCTGGTGCTGGCCACCGTGGAAAAGAATGCCGCCGGTGATGTCGTGAAGACCACCGTGTGGCTGCTGCTGGTGCGGGGCGACCACGCCCTCAATGAAGTCAAGGCCGGCAAGATCGACGGCTTGAAAGGCGGCTATCGCTTCGCCACTGGTGCCGAGATCGACAGCCACTTCGGCTGCAAGCCCGGCTACCTGGGCCCGATCACGACCATCAAGCCCGTCAAGGTGGTGGCCGACCGCACCGTGGCGCGCATGAGCGACTTCATCTGTGGCGCCAACGAGGTTGACTTCCACTTCACCGGCGCCAACTGGGGCCGCGACCTGCCCGAGCCCGACCTGGTGGCCGACCTGCGCAACGTCGTTGCCGGTGACCCTTCGCCCGACGGCCAGGGCACCCTGGCGATCCAGCGCGGCATCGAAGTGGGTCATGTCTTCTATCTCGGCACCAAGAAGTACAGCGTGCCCATGAACGCGAATTTTCTCGATGAGAACGGCAAGCCGCAACCGATGGAAATGGGTTGCTACGGCATCGGCGTCACGCGCATCCTGGGGGCTTCGATCGAACAAGGGCATGACGAGCGTGGCATCGTTTGGCCCGACTCGATGGCGCCGTTCAGCGTGGTGATTTGCCCCATCGGCTACGAGCGCAGCGAGAGCGTTCGCGCCGCCGCCGACCAGTTGTATGCCGAACTGCTGGCGCTGGGTCTGGATGTGTTGCTCGACGACCGTGGCGAACGCCCCGGCGCGATGTTTGCCGACTGGGAATTGATCGGCGTGCCGCAGCGCGCGGTGATCTCCGAGCGCGGCCTCAAGCTGGGCCAGTTTGAGCTGCAAGGCCGGCGCGAGGCGCAGGCCACTGCCGTGGCGGCGGGCGATGTGGCGGCGTTGCTGAAGGCACGCATCCAGACATGACACCCTGCCCCTGTGCAAGGGGCCTGGCGCGCCGTGCCGTGCTGGGTGCTGCATTTGGTGCGGCGGCCGTGCTGGCGCTGCCCAGTGCACAGGCCGGCGCGCAACTCGAAGAGCCGTTGGCCGACAAGGTGCGCGGCGCGCTGGCCGCCGCGGTGGCCGACGGTGCCCCACCGCGGGTGAGCTTTGAGCGCATCGAAGATCGCATTGAATACCTGCGCTGGCTGGCGGCCATGAGCGAACGGCTCAAGCGGCGCAAGAGTGAACTGCAAACGCGCGTCGAATTCCTTGAAGCCCTTTGGTACGAAAGCAAACGGGCAGGGCTGGAGCCCGCGCTGGTGCTCGGCCTGATCCAGGTTGAGAGCGGCTTTCGCAAGTACGCCATCAGCCATGCCGGCGCGCGCGGCTACATGCAGGTGATGCCATTCTGGGCACGCCTGTTGGGCGCGGGCGACGCCAGCCGCCTGTTTCACATGCAGACCAATCTGCGTTTTGGTTGCATCATCTTGCGCCACTACCTGGATCGTGAGAACGGTGACTTGTTCATGGCCTTGGGCCGCTACAACGGCAGCCGGGGGCGGCCGGAATATCCAAATGCAGTGTTGGGCAATCGCAAGCTGTGGCTGGTGCCCACCGCAGCGCAAGCCGCCAGCAGCGCGGCGCGCTGAATCAGTTTGCGCTTCAGCCGCCTGAGCCCTGGCGCAGGCCCTGCCAGGCTTTGGGCTCCGCCCCGGCAATGCCCAGGGTTTGCAACAGCCGCTCCACTGTGTCGTTAACCATCTCTTCGATGTTTGCCGGGTGGTTGTAGAAGGCCGGCAATGGCGGGAAGATGATGCCGCCCATTTCCGTCACCGCCGTCATGTTGCGCAGGTGGGCCAGGTTCAGCGGTGTTTCACGTACCACCAGCACCAGACGGCGGCGCTCTTTGAGCATCACATCGGCCGCGCGGGTGAGCAGGTTGTCACCCAGGCCGTGGGCGATGGCCGCCAGGCTGCGCATCGAGCACGGTGCCACCACCATCGCCGCGGCGTCGAAGCTGCCGCTGGCAATGCACGCGCCGATGTCGCCGCAGGCATGTGTCTGGTCGGCGTGCGCTTCGAGTGCGGCGCGATCCATGCCAAGCTCATGATGCACGTTGAGCACACCCGCTGGGGTAACAACCAAGTGCGTGCGCGCGCCCAGCGCACGGGCGCGCTGCAAGAGCTTCAAACCGTAGATCGAGCCGGTGGCGCCGCTGATGCCCACCACCAGCCGGGCGTTCATTTCAGCCGGCTTTCACAGCCTGCACAAGCTC
>JAYUPO010000277.1:0-9865 GCA_043760085.1 Burkholderiales bacterium | reverse complement strand
AACTGTTGCGATATTACATGGGTACAAATCAACGCAAGAAAAAGACCGAAACCCGCATGAACGCTGGGCTACGGCCGGATCGGGGTGCCAAAGTTCGGCCTAGGCCGTAGCTGAATGCCACCTGGCTCGATGCCAGCACGCCGCAGCCGACCTGTGTGTCCCAGCCGTTGACGGTGGGCGAACCGCTGATGCGCGCACTGGCCAGGAAGGACTCCCACTCGCATTCGCCCTTGCCCAGCACACCGGCGTCTTCGGTGACCAGCGGGCGCCCGGCATGGGCGCTGGTGGCCAGCAGGGCCAGGGTGGCGGCGGCGAGGAAATGGCGATTCAGGGCCATGCAAGTTTTGGTGTTGTGGCACGGCGGGCACGATAGCCCACAGCGGCACCGCCTCAGCCCGGGACAGCGCCCGACAGCGGCCCCATTCCCGCACCAAGCAGGGCCGCCTCCGGGCCAAGCAGCCCCATATCGGCGCCGGCCAGCAAGGAGTCGATGTCGACCAGGCTCACGCTGCACCCCGCCAGGTTGGCCACGCCGGTGATGAACGGCGTGGCACACCCCAGGTGCGCCGGCGCAGCGGCGTACTCGGCGCGGGGCTCAAGTTCCTGCACCTCGGACACCGAATCCACCATCACCCCGATGGCGCGGCCGCGCACCTTGAGCACCACCACCACGGTGGCGGGGGTGCATTCAGCGGCGTGGCCGTGCAGCCTCAGGCACAGGTCGACGATCGGCATGATCACGCCGCGCAGGTTGAGCACGCCTTTGATCACCGGCGGCGCGTTGGCAATGGGTGCCGGTGGCTCGTAGGAGCGCAGCTCTTGCACGCAATCCACGTCGATGCCGTAGTGCACGCCGCCCACGCAACAGCGCAGGTATTCGGTGGCCGGGTGGGGGCGGTCGGCGCCGGCATGCGGGGCGGTTGAACTGGCGGCGTAAAGCGTCTGCATGGCGGCTCCTGGGGTGGCCCTGATAGCGCAATATCGGCGCGCTGGCGGCGGCGCTGAAGCGGCGCTGGCGGTACCGCACCGCGCCGGCCGGCGCAGCGTGGGCCGTGGGCCATACTGCGGCCATGAAGCGCGAGCCCCGTGCGCGCAGCCTGCGCGTGCTGCACCTTGAAGATTCCGAACTCGACCACGAGCTGGCCATGGCCCACCTGGGCCGCGACGGCCAGCGCGTGCAGGCGCTGCGCATCGACACCCGCGCCCAGTTCGAAGCCGAACTGCCGGGTGAGTGGGACGTGATCGTGTCCGACTACAACCTGCCCGGCTTTTCCGGCCTGGCCGCGCTGGAACTGCTCAATGCGTCGGGGCGCCAGGTGCCGTTCATCCTGGTGTCGGGCGAGATCGGTGAAGACGTGGCGGTGCAGGCCATGCGCAATGGCGCCAGCGACTACCTGCTCAAGAGCCACCTGGCACGCTTGCAGCCGGCGGTGCAAAACGCCATCACCGCGGCGCGCGAAAGGCGCGAGCGCCTGGCCGCCACGGCCGAAGTGCAGGCCTCGCGCGAACGCCTGCGCGAACTGGCCCAGCACCTGCAAACCAGTGTGGAGGCCGAGCGCACGGCCATCGCGCGCGAAATTCACGATGACGTGGGCGGCGCGCTGTCGGCCTTGAAGTTTGACCTGGCCTGGATCGAGCGGCACAGCCACAACGCCGCCATTCAGGAGCGCGCGCGCTCGGCGCTTGAAACCGTGGGCCAGGCGCTGGAAAGCAGCCAGCGCATCATGCACAACCTGCGCCCGGCCATCCTCGAGCAAGGCCTGGTGGCCGCGCTGCAATGGATGAGCAGCCGCTTCGAGCGCCGCACCGGCACTACGTGCATCTTCCGCACCAGCCACGACAGCATGCAGTTGCCCGCCGGCGTGCCGCTGGTGGCCTACCGCATGGCGCAAGAGGCGCTCACCAACGTGAGCAAACATGCCCTGGCCAGCCGGGTGAGCGTGGACTTGTCGCTGGCCGGCGGCGTTTTGTCGCTTGAGGTCAGCGACAACGGCCGCGGCTTGACCGATGACGATCTGGCCAAGCACAAGAGCTTCGGCATCCGCGGTCTGCACGAACGCGCCGGCACGGTGGGCGGCTGGATCGAGCTGAGCAGCGGCGCAGCGGGTGCCGGCGGCCATGCGCTGGCCGGTGGCACCACGCTGCTGCTTTCAGTGCCGCTGAACAACCCTGCTGTGAACCAGCAACTCACCCTGGATGACGCCATGATTGAACACAACCCTTCGGCCTGGGGCGAGCTGTGATCCGCGTCATTCTTTGCGATGACCATGCGCTCATTCGGCGCGGCATTCGCGACACGCTGTCTGACGCGGTGGACATCGAAGTCGTGGGCGAGGCCGGCGACTATGGCGAGCTGCGCGTGCTGATGCGCTCGCAGGCTTGCGACGTGCTGGTGCTGGACATCAACCTGCCCGGGCGCAGCGGCCTGGATGTGTTGCATGTGCTGAAGGACGAAGGGGCCGCGGTGAAGGTGCTGATCGTGAGCATGTACCCCGAAGACCAATACGCCATTCGCGCCCTGCGTGCCGGCGCGTTCGGCTACGTGAACAAGGCCGGTGACCCGCAGCAACTGGTGCAGGCGGTGCGCGTGGTGGCGCAGGGGCGCAAATACGTCACGCCCGAAATCGCCCAGATGCTGGTCGAAAGCCTGACCACCACGGCGCCCGAGAACCCGCATGAAAAGCTGTCTGACCGCGAGATGCAGACCATGACCATGATTGCCTCGGGCAAGAAGCTGTCTGACATTGCGGCGCAGTTGAACCTGTCGCCCAAGACCGTGTCGGTGTATCGCTCGCGGGTGCTGGAAAAGCTGCAACTGGCCAACAACTCCGAACTCACGGTGTACGCGATTCGCAACAAGTTGGTGGGGGATTGATTTTTGATTTGCATGCGCGGTGAGGTTCTTGCGCGCAAGGTCGTGCTCCTGGGCCTGGGCATGCCACTGTCGGTGCCGCGAGTGCGAGGGTGCTCGGGGTGGGTGGGGGCATGAAGAAGCCAGCGCCGAAGGCGCGGGTGCTTCGGGGCGGCGCGTGTACTCACGCGCTTCAAGAACTGACTCGCCGCGCCTGTTTGAGCGCAACGAACGAAGTGAGTGCAGCGAGTTAAGCGGCGCGCCCCGAAGCGCCCGTGACTGAGGGCAGCCGGCCCGCCAGGGCTGGCCGCGGCTTCAGCCCCCACCCACCCCAAGCGCCCTCGCACTTGCTGCTCCGCACTTGCCGACCCACACCTGCCGACCGACACCTGCAGCCACGCCCGCGCCACAAGCCCGGCCATCGCCGCTCTTTTCTACAGATCAGGGCCAACGCGAACCCCTACCGTCGCAGGAATGAACCCCCTGCCCACCTACGAGCCGCCCCAGACCCAACGCGCCTGCGTGGCCGCCGCCGTGGCGCCCTTGCTGGTCTTGCTGGGCTTCACGCTGATCGTTACCAAGGTGATCGAGGTGGACACCGGTTTCGCGCTTTTCACCGCCTGCACCATCTGGGTGATTCACGAGATGAGCAGCTACCAGCGAGCGCTGAATTTCTACAACGCCAAGTACGCGGGCCGCCACTTGGCCTGGCGCAGCGACGACGCCCTGGAGAGTTTGGTGCAGCAGCCGGGCACGGCCGAGGCGACGCGGGTCTTTGTCTTGCGCTACTTGTGCCAGCCGCGCATTGAAGACGGCCTGCGCGCCTGAATCACGCCAACTCAAAACGCCGACAGCATCCGCTCCAGCGCCAGCGTGAAGGGCGCTTGCAGCATGGGCAGCGTGAGCATCATGCCCACCAGGCCCACCGACAGCGTGACCGGGAAGCCCACCGCGAAGATGTTGATCTGCGGCGCCACGCGCGAAATCACGCCCAGCACCAGGTTCACGAACAACAGCATGGCCACCATCGGCAGGGCAATCCACAAGCCGGTGGCGAAGATCAGCGCACCCCAGGTCTGAGGCTGCACCGCGCGCAAAAAGGCCAGCGGCTCGGGGCCCACCGGAAACGTCTGGAAGCTGTGCACCAGCGCTGCAATCACCAGCAAGTGGCCGTTGATGCAGATGAACAGCCAGGCCACCAGGGTGCCGAAAAAGCGGCTCGCTGCCGTGGCCTGGGTGGCGCTGATGGGGTCGAAGAAGCCGGCGAAGTTCAGGCCCATCTCCAGGCCCACCAGTTCGCCCGCCGCTTCCACGGCGGCGAAGACGATGCGCACGGCAAACCCCAGGCTCAAGCCGACCACCACCTGCTGCACCACCAGCAGCGCTGCGGGCAGGCTGTCCAGCGCCACCACCGGCATGGCGGGCAGGCTGGGTTGGGCGGCCAGGGCAATGAAGCCGGCCAGGGCCACGCGCACCCGCGCCGGTACGTTGCGGGTGCCCAGCACCGGCAGCGCCGAGAACAGCGCCAGGGCACGGATGAAAGGCCACAGCAACGGGTTGAGCCAACCCAGCACTTCAGCTTCAGTGAACGTGATCACGCGACCAAAGACGGGATCGACTGAATCGTGCGCTGAAGATACTCAACCAGCGTGTTGAGCATCCACGGCCCGGCCACCGCCAGCACCAGCACCGCGGCCACCACCTTGGGCACGAACGACAGCGTGGCCTCGTTGATCTGCGTGGCCGCTTGCAGCACGCTGATCACCAGGCCCACCACCAGCACGGTCATCAGGATCGGCGCGCTGACCATCAGCAGCAGCATCAGCCCTTCGTGCCCAATCGTGAAAACCTGCTGGGCGTTCATGTGAGCCCCTCACTCATTGCGCAAAACTCGCCGCCAGCGACCCTAACAGCAGGTTCCAGCCGTCAGCCAGCACAAACAGCATCAGCTTGAAGGGCAGGGCCACCAGCACCGGGCTGAGCATCATCATGCCCAGGCTCATCAAGACGCTGGCCACGATCATGTCGATGACCAGGAACGGAATGAAGATCAGAAAGCCGATCTGGAACGCGCTCTTCAACTCGCTGGTCACGAAGGCCGGCACCAGCACCTTCAGCGGCACGTTCTCGCCCTTCACATCGGCCGGCAGCTTGGCCAGGCGGGCAAAGAGCTGCACGTCGGCCTGGCGCGTTTGCTTGAGCATGAAGGCGCGCATCGGCGCTTCACCGCGCTTCAGCGCTTCATCGAACGCGATCTGGTTGGCCGCGAAGGGCTGGTAGGCCTGTTCGTACACCTGGTCGAGCGTGGGGCCCATCACGAAGGCGGTGAGGAACAGGCTCAGGCCCACGATCACCTGGTTGGGCGGCGCGGCCTGCATGCCCAGCGCCTGGCGCAGCAGCGAGAGCACGATCACGATGCGGGTGAAGCCCGTCATCAGCAACAACACCGCGGGCAGGAAGCTCAGGGAGGTGAAGACCAACAGGGTCTGGATCGGCACCGAATAGCTGGTGCCGCCCGCGCCTTGCGCCACCACCAGCGGCAGGCCCGGCGTGCCTGCGCCTTGCGCCATCAGCGGCAGGCTGGCGTACAACAATCCCAGCGCAATGCCTGCGCGGGCGCTGCGGTTCATGGTGCCCTGCGCGTGCGCGCCAGCAAGGCGGCAAAGCCTTCGCCCACCGTGCCGGGCGGCGTGGTGTTGGCGGTGTCTTCGCTCGGCGCGGGCGCGCGCATGTTGTGCAAGGTGGTGATGCTCGATGGCGTCACGCCCAGCACCAGCCAGCGCCGCTCGTCGCCGTGGCCCACCTCAACAGTTACCACGCGCTGCGACGGCGACAGCGGCAGCACCGCCACGCTGCGCATCAGGCTGTGCCCGGCGCTGCCGCCGCCCAGCGCGCTGCGCTTGAACAGCCACAGCGCCAGCGGAATGGCGGCGATGACGGCGAAGAACCAGAGGATGGGCGTGAAGGTGCCCGTTGCGTTGGTCGCTTCCACCTTCAGGCCTTGCTCAGCCGACGCATGCGCTCGCTGGGCGTGACGATGTCGGTCAGGCGGATGCCGAACTTCTCGTTCACCACCACCACCTCGCCTTGCGCGATGAGAAAGCCGTTAACCAGCACGTCCATAGGCTCGCCGGCCAGGGTCTCGAGCTCCACCACCGAGCCCTGCGCCAGTTGCAGGATGTGCTTGATCGGGATGCGCGTTCGCCCCAGCTCCACGCTGAGCTGCACCGGGTTGTCCAGGATCTTGTTGATGTCGTTGCCCGCCGCGGCCGGCGCGCTGGGCGTCAGGCGGGCAAATGCAGCCGGCGTGGCAGCCGGCGTGCCCGCATGCGCAGCCACCGCTGTGGCTGGCGCTGGCGCCACGGCCGTGGCCACGCTGTCGAAGGCGTCGTCGGCCGCGGCGTTGGCGGCGGACTTGGTTTCTTCCAGTGCAGCGGCCCATTCCGCCGCCATGCGATCTTCTTCCGTCATCACGGGAGTGCCCGTTGCTTCAGCCGACATGGTTGCCCTCGCCCAACCAGCCCGCTGCGGGGTTGGTCAGCAGTTGTTCGATCTTGATCGAGTAGTGTTTGTTGGTGGTGCCGTAGCCGCAGTCGAACACCGGCACGCCGTCGACCTTGGCCTGGATGATGGGTTCGAGTTCGAACTCGATGAAGTCGCCCGGCTTGAGCGCCAGCAACTGGCGCACGGTGGCGCGGGCCTGCGCCAGCTCGGCCACCAGTTCGACCTCGGCCGACTGGATCTGCACCTTCAGCAGGTTCACCCAGCGCCGGTCGGGCTCGCTGGCGTCGCCTTGCGCCGATGAATACAGCACGTCGCGAATCGGCTCCAGCGTGGCATACGGAATGCAGAAGTGGATCGAGCCGCTGCTGTCGCCGATCTCCAGCGAAAAGGTACAGCTCACCACCACCTCGCCGGGGCTGGCGATGTTGGCGAACTGCGGCTGCATCTCGCTGCGCTGGTATGCCAGCTCAACCGGGTAGATGCCGTGCCAGGCCTTCTTGTATTCCGCCGTGATGGTGTCCACCAGGCGGCGGATGACGCGCAGCTCGGTGGCAGAAAAGTCGCGCCCCTCGATGCGCGTGTGGAACTTGCCCACGCCGCCGAACAGGGCATCGATCACGGCAAACACCAGCGTGGGGTCGCACACGACCAAGCCCGAGCCGCGCAGCGGCTTGACCGCCATGATGTTGAAGTTGGTGGGCACCACCAGTTCGCGCAGGAAGGCGCTGTACTTCTGCACCTTGATGGCGCCGATGGCCACTTCGGGGCTCTTGCGGATGAGGTTGAACAAACCTAACCGGATGTTGCGTGCGAAGCGCTCGTTGATGATCTCCATGGTGGGCATGCGCCCACGCACGATGCGTTCCTGGCTGGCCAGGTCGTAGCGCCGCTCGGTGCCGGCAGGCGCCACTTCCTGCTCGATCTTCTGGCTCTCGCCGGTGATGCCTTGCAGCAGCGCATCGACTTCGTCCTGCGAAAGAATCTGCTGATTCATGGGGCTGGCCGGGTGCGTTTCCAGGCCTGCGGGGTGCAGCGCTGGGGTCGGTTTGAATTGTGTTCAGCCCCCCTTGCGCGGATGAGCTGATAAGGGCTGCCGATCGCACCTTGTTCGCCACACCCGGGGTGCACCGCGCCGCAACTTGAGCGCCGAACTGGCGCCTGGCCGGGGTCTATTCCGGCTTTGCGCTGAGGCCGGCGACTTGATCATTGCGGCCATGCATGAGGCTGCAACGACCTCCAACCATTGGCCGGCATGCGCCTGCCCGGCCGCCCGAAGGGCAGGCACCGCAGTGCGCGGCACGAAGGTGGTTCAATGAAGGACGCCTCTCAGAGCACCACGGCCGTTGATGCCCGGCGCGAGGCGCGCCACAACGTGTTCTGGAAGGCCCTGCTCAAGCTGCCCAACGGCAGCACGATCGATGTCGTGGTGAAGGACATCTCGGAAAGCGGCGTGGGCCTGGTGGTTAACGAGCCGGTGCCCAAGGGCGCGCTGCTGTCGATCATTCTGCGTGTGCCCAACCCCGCCAGCCCGGAGCAGATGCTGGCCGGTTCAGGCACGGTGAAGGTCGTTTACGCAGCCATGAAAGGCGACCAGTTCGGCCTGGGCGCGATCTGGGTTGAACGCAGTGAACCGGTGCGTCTGCTGCTGGCGCGCTGGCTGCGCACGCTGCACTTCGGCGTTTGACGGTTGCCGCCGTGGCAGCACCGGCACATCTGTGCCGCGTGCATTGGCAGCCTGGCGCGGGCCCGACCGCAGGGCCGACAGCCCCGCGGCATCACTGAATGATGAAGTTCGAGTAGTGCACGGCGCTCACCAGGTGCACCGGCTCGGCCTTCTTCTTCTTTTTCTTGGCCGCCGGGGCAGGTGCCGCGGCCTCGGCTTGTTCATCGGCGTCGGGCGGCTCAACGCCCAGCGCACGTTCGGTCTCGCGCTGGATGTCCAGCGACAGCTTGGCCTTGCCCTCGCGCGCCAGCAGCTCGGCCGCGGTCTTGTGCGCCAGCACCATGAGGATGTTGTTGCGGATCGCCGGCATGTAGAGCTTGATCTGGTCGCCGACCTTGGGGTCGCTGATCTCCAGCATCATGCCCACTTGCAGGAAGCGTTCGGCGTCGCGGTCAGCCAGGTTCACGGTGAACGGGTCCAGCGGCACGAAGGTGGGCGTGTGCTTGGGGTCGCGCGCTGCCTTGCTCGGGGCGTGGGTGGTGGCGGCGTCGCCATCGGCCTCTTCTTCGGCAGCGGCCTTTTTCTTCATGAAGATCAAGGCGCCGCCCCCGGCCGCGGCCAGCAGCACCACGGCGGCCACGATGATGATGATGAGTTTCTTCTTGCCCTTTTTCGGGGCGACTGGGGTTTCGGCGGCAGCGGCAGTGGACATGGTTTCTCCGGCCCCCGTTCAGGGGCAACTGGCGGCATTGTTGATTTCACCTGCCACGGCGGTGCCCGGATAAGGGCCGGCAACGCTGCGTTGTTGGTGCGGTGCTCTGAAGCCTGTGAAGGAATCTGGCGCGCCCCAGCGGGCGTGTTGAATTCGTTCACAGGCCTGCTTCTCAGGCGTACAGGTCGAGCACGCCGCGGCGCGCGGCGCGTGGCGCAGCGCCTGTTCCTTCGCGCCACCCTGCTGGCGCGCCGGAGTCACGGCGTTCACCGTGGTCACCCTGGCCGCCATGCTGGCCGCCGCCGCCCCGTTCAGCAAAGCGCTGGCCGGGGTCTGAGACATCGCTGCCGCCCAGGCTGAAGCCGGCCTCTTGCAGCGCGCTGGCCAGGGCCGGCAGGGCTTGCTGCAGCGCGTCGCGCGTGAAGGCATTGACGGCCTGGAAGTCGATCTGCGCCACCGTGCCGTTCAGCGCGATGCTCACCGCAATGGGCCCCAACTCGGCCGGGTGCAGCGTCAGCTCGGCTTGTTGGACGCCCCCGCGCAGGAACACGGCCAACTGCGCACCCAGCGCCGGCGCGAATTCGCGGCTACCCGGGGTGGCCGAAACATCCGCCTGCACAGGCGCCGTGGCGCCGGCCGGGTTCAAGGCCCGCTCCAGCGCCTGGGCCCAGGCCGGTGCGGCGGCATTGGCGTTCGGCAACGAGGCCTGCGCTTCGTTGGCAGGTGCAGCGGGCGGGCGTTGTGTGCTGACGCTGCTGGCGCTGGTGGCGCTGGTGGCGCTGGTGGCGCTGCTGGCGCTTTGCTCTGCGCCGGGCTGGTCCACCGGCGTCACGACCCCGGCGCTGGCGACGCCGTGGCCGGCCGGCAGGTGGCGGTTGGCGTGCCCCGGCGCGGCTTGGGCGGCGTTGTCGCCGGCCGCGCTGAGCACGCCGCGGCCTGGCGCCGGGGCGGTGTCTTCGGCGCTGGCTGGCTCGGCGGCAGCCGGCATGGCGCTAGTGGGCATGGCGGCAGCCGGCATGGCGCTGGTGGGCACGGCGGCAGCCGGCAAGGCGCTGGTGGGCACGGCGGCAGCCAGCAAGGCGCTGGCTGGGTCGGCGGCTGCCTGCATGGTGCCAGTCGGTGTGTTGCCAGCCAG
>JAYUPO010000276.1:0-3757 GCA_043760085.1 Burkholderiales bacterium | reverse complement strand
CGCAGCGCCGGCGGCACTGCCTTCGGCGGGACGCGCCACAACCGGGCCTGTTCCAAACTCGGGTGGCGTGGCCGGGGCCGCCTGACCCGGTGCGACCTCTGATGCTGGTGCTTGAACTGGCTCGGAGGATTCGCCGCTGCCATGCTGCGGCAGCCACGCGGTGTCGATCACGTCGCTGTGCGCCATCACGTACGCCCGCTGCACCGCATTGCGCAGCTCGCGCACATTGCCCGGCCAGCGGTAGGCCATCAGTTGCGTCAGCGCGGCCGGGCTGAAGCGTTTCGCGTGGCCCTCTTGCGCATTGAACAAGCCCAGGAAATGTTCGGCCAGCAGTGGCACGTCGTGCAGGCGGTCGCGCAGCGGCGGCAATTCGATCGGAAAAACGTTCAGCCGGTACATCAGGTCTTCGCGCAACCGCCCGCTGGCCACGGCCTGCAGCGGCAGCCGGTTGGTCGCGGCGATGACGCGCACATCGGTCTCCTGGCTCTGGGTGGAACCCACGCGCATGAAGCGCCCGGTTTCCAGCACGCGCAGCAATTTAACTTGCAGCTCCAGTGGCATCTCGGTGATTTCGTCGAGGAACAAGGTGCCCCCGCTGGCGCGTTCAAAGAAGCCCTGGTGTTGGCGGTCTGCGCCGGTGAAGCTGCCTTTCTCGTGCCCAAAGATTTCGCTTTCGATCAGGTTGGGCGAAATGGCGCCGCAGTTCACCGCCAGGAACGGCTTCTTGCGCCGGCGGCTGAGGTCGTGCACGCTTTGCGCCACCACTTCCTTGCCGGTGCCACTTTCGCCGGTGATGAACACCGTGACCCCGGTGCCCGCCACGCGCGAAATCTGCTCATACACGCGCTGCATGGCCGGGGTGCGCCCCCACAACTGACCAAAGTGCCCGGCGCTGGCCAGGTTGGCCGTCAGGTCGGCCACCTCGGCCTTGAGCACTGCCGGCTTGGTCACGCGCGACAGCACGCCTTGCAGTTGCACCAGGTTGATGGGCTTGACCAGGTAGTCGGCAGCCCCCAGGCGCAAGGCCTGGATTGACGATTCAAGGCTGGCATGACCGGTGATCAGCACCACTTCGGAATTGGCCACCAGTTGCGGGTCTGAGAACAAGTCCATGCCGCTGCCGTCGGGCAACCGCAGGTCGAGCAAGACGATGTCGGGTTGATGCAGCGCGATCTGGCGCCGCGCCTCAAACAGCGTGTGGGCCAGCGCCACGGTGAGGCCTTCGCCGGCCACCAGCGCCTTGAGCGTGGCCGCTGAATCGACATCATCTTCCACGATCAGGGCGTGGGTCATCGCGAGCGTTCCTTGTTATTGGGCTGGCCAGATTGTCACCGCAGCACGCACGCGCTGGCGCGGGCACAAGGCTTGCCATGGGTGCGCAACAGTCAACCTTTTTCGAGGGTCCAAGCCATGCTGGCAAACATCACACGCGTGGCCCGTTTGGCCGCCGACTCGGCCGCCGACTCGGCCGCCGACTCGGCCGCGCACGCGGCCAGGCAGGTGGTGGATCGGTATGCCTACCCGGGCGGCCGGGCCATGTATCCGGCGTCCATGCCCGTGGGCAGGCGCTCAGGTGGCCAGGCGCTGGCCGTGACGCTGCTGTTGGCGCTGGGTGTGCTGTTGTGGCTGGCCAGCCAGCGCGAACGCATGCACACACCGGCGCGTCAGCGCGGCAAGTTGTCGCCCACCAGCGCCAAGCCGCTGCAAACCTGGGAAGGCGCAGGCGGCGTAGCAACGCCACCGACGCGTTGAGACGGCGGCGCAACGGCCCGCGTCGCCTCGGTACCTCCTGCGCGCTGCATCAGCCTTTCCTGCCCCGGCAACAACGGCTCCGACACCGGCGAGTGCTCGCCCGGCAGCACCGGCTCTTGCACTTCAGGCGGGGTGGGCGGCTGTGGCAGATCGATCGGCGGCGGCACGATGTCGGGCTGCGGAGCGGGCACCGGGTCGGGCATGGGCTGTGGCATGTGCAGCCCGACAGTCGGGCCGGTGCGCGGCGCCTGGCCGGCCATGGTCAGGTTCATGGCCATACCTCCTGTTTGGGTTGTGCAGGCGAGTCGGGACGGTGATTTATCGCTTCATCTGCGGCGTGCCAGCCGGTCCGGCGCGGCCGCACCAAGGCCAGCACACACAGCAACAACAGTGGCGCGAAGATCCAAAGCAGCAAAACGCTGCCGAGTGGAAGGCTGGGTTCCATGGGGTCTCCAGGTTTGCCTATCCGGCCACAAGAGTTGGGCCAAAAGTGGATGGCTCCAGACCAGGGCAAGCAACATGCCCACGCGGCCATGCGGGCACCGGGTGGCGCGCTTGCCGCTGCGGGCCGCGTGCGGGTACAGCTTGCCGCAAAGCCTTCGGCCAGCCGTACGCGCTGGCCGGCGTGCCAGCGTGGCACCGCCCAGTGCGCCGCCCTGGGGCACGCCGTTTGCCAAGCCAGGTGCATCAGAGACATGGCATGGCGCGGGCAGCACCTGGCCAAAGCGGAGACATCGAAGATGCACGTGCACACCCAGCCCCGAGACAATCGCTTGTTGGCCGCCCTGCCCCAGGCCAGTTGGCAGCGCCTGCGCCCGGCCCTGGAGTACGCGCCGCTGGTCAGTCGCCAGACGGTGTATGGCGTCGGCGAAGCGATGGGCCATGCCTACTTTCCGACCAGCGCGCTGGTGTCGTTGATGCACTTCACGGATTCGGGTGCCTCGTCGGAATCGGCAGTGGTGGGCAACGACGGCATGCTGGGCATCTCCTTGCTGATGGGCGGAGGCTCAACCTGCAGCCGCGCCGTGGCGCTGCGCACGGGCGACGCCTTCCGGCTGCCGGCGCAGGCACTGAACGACGAGTTCCAGCTCGCCGGGCCGGCCATGGACATGCTGTTGCGCTACACCCAGGCGCTGCTGACCCAGATGGCGCAACGCGCGGTGTGTAACCGCCACCACAGCCTGGCGCAACAACTGGCGCGCTGCCTGCTGGTCAGCCTGGACCGCAACCCCGGCGCCGACATCATGATGACGCACGAGGTGATTGCCAACCGGCTCGGCGTGCGACGCGAAGGCGTCACGGAAGGCGTCCACCAGTTGCACAAAAAAGGCTTGATCAGCACGTCGCGCGGCCGCATCAAGGTGCTCGACCGCTGCGGCCTGGAAGTGCGTGCCTGCGAATGCTATGAAGTGGTCAAGCGCGAGTGCGACCGGCTGCTGCCCCCACCGGTGGCTGCGCTGTACAGCCCCGCCTGCCCGCTGCCGCACCTCGCGTCAAACTGCACGGCTGCGCATTCGGCCGCCGGACTGGCTGTCGCACGCAAGTGAGTGGCTGAACGCGACGCTGGTGCAGCGGCTGCACGCCAAGGCGGGTGGCCTGCTGGCGCCTTGCAGTGCCGCGCTGCTTTTTTTGAATGTGCCAGCGGCCATCGGCACAGATCACACGGCTGTCAGGGCTTCAAGTCAGCGGCCTTGATGACAGGCGCCCAGTCGCGCACCTGCTTGGCAACAAACTCTGAAAACTCAGACGCAGACATCTTCACCGCCGTCACGCCGAGTTCCTCGAATCGTTTCGCAATGGCGGGGTCAGCAACGATGTCCGCCAAGGCCTTGGCCAGTTTGTCGGTCACTTCTTTGGGCAGCCCGGCCGGGCCCGAAACGCCGAAGTAGTTCTCGGCAACCAGCTGGGGGAAGCCCAACTCAACCACACTGGGTACGTCGGGCAGCAGGGGTGAGCGGGCAGCCGTGGTTACCGCGAGAGCCTTGATCTGGCCGGCCTTGACCAT
>JAYUPO010000275.1:0-1566 GCA_043760085.1 Burkholderiales bacterium | reverse complement strand
CCCACCTGCGGCGGTTCGGGCTTCGAGCATGTGGAGATGCAGTTCCTGAGCGATGTGTACCTGCGCTGCCCGGACTGCGACGGCCGGCGCTTCAGGGCCGAAGTGCTCGACGCCAAAATCGTGCGCGGCCCGCGCCAGCTTTCCGTGGCCGATGTGCTCGATCTCACCGTCAGTGAAGCCGCCCAGGCTTTTGCGGCCGACCGCGAGGTGCTGGCGCGCCTGCAACCGCTGCTTGACGTGGGCCTGGACTACCTGCGCCTGGGCCAGCCCGTGCCCACGCTTTCAGGCGGCGAGGCCCAACGTTTGAAATTAGCCGGTTTCCTGGCCGATGCTGCGGCCTCGCCGCGCCAGGCGGTGGCGAAGAAGGGCACGCTGTTTCTGTTTGACGAACCGACCACGGGCTTGCACTTTGATGACATCAACAAGCTGATGCGTGCCCTGCGCAAGCTGCTGGATGGCGGGCATTCGCTGGTCGTGATCGAACACAACCTCGACGTGTTGCGCGCGGCCGACTGGATCATCGACCTGGGGCCCGAAGGCGGCGAGGGCGGCGGTGAGCTGGTCTGCGCCGGCACGCTCGAAGCCGTGAAGGCGCATGCCGCATCGTTCACCGGCACGGCGCTGCGTGAGTACGAACATTCGCTCGGAACCGGGGCAGCAATGGTGGCGCGCGAGCCTCGTGCCCGCTATGGCGAGGCAGGCCAGCCATTCAACGAAGCCATCCGCATCGTCAACGCGCGCGAGCACAACCTGAAGAACCTGAGCGTCGACATTCCACGCGGCAAGTTCAGCGTGGTCACCGGGGTGTCGGGCTCGGGCAAGAGCACGCTGGCGTTCGACATCCTGTTCAACGAAGGGCAGCGGCGCTATCTGGAAAGCCTCAACGCCTATGCGCGCAGCATCGTCCAGCCTGCCGGGCGGCCCGAGGTGGACGCGGTGTACGGCATTCCGCCCACGGTGGCCATCGAACAGCGGCGCAGCCGCGGTGGGCGCAAGAGCACGGTGGCCACGGTCACCGAGGTCTGGCATTACCTGCGGCTGCTTTGGGTGAAGCTGGGCACCCAGCATTGCGTGCACGACGGCGCGCCGGTGCGGCCGCAAAGCACCGAGAGCATCGCCGCACAACTGCTGCGCGACCATGCCGGCCAGCATGTGGGCCTGCTCGCGCCGCTGGTGGTGGCGCGCAAGGGCGTCTACACCGACCTGGCCAAATGGGCCAAGGCGCGCGGCCATACCCATCTGCGCGTGGATGGCGAGTTCCTCAAGCTCGACCCGTGGCCGCGGCTGGACCGCTTCAAGGAGCACACGCTGGAGCTGCCGGTGGGCGATGTGCACATCAAACCGGAGGCTGAAGCGGAACTGCGCACCTTGCTGCACCGGGCGCTCGACCTGGGCAAGGGCGTGCTGCATTTGTTGCACCCGCTCGATGACTTGGGCGCCGCCATGGACGCCGGGCAATCCACCGTCGGCATCGGCCAGGTGAAAGTGTTTTCAACCAAGCGCGCCTGCCCGCAATGCGGCACCAGCTACCCCGAGCTGGACCCGCGCATGTTCTCGTACAACAGC
>JAYUPO010000274.1:0-9930 GCA_043760085.1 Burkholderiales bacterium | reverse complement strand
ACATCAGCCGCTGGCGGCGCCAGGCGGGTGAGTTCCATGTCTTCAATCGCGCCGCGCGTCACGGCCACGGTTTTGCCGGCCAGGTCGGCCGCGCTCTTGACAGCCAGGCCCTTGGCGGCGAACACCGCCTGGAAGAAGGGCGAATAGGCGGCCGTGAAGTCGATCACCTTCTCGCGCTCGGCGCTCTTGCCCAGGGTGGAGATCACCAGGTCTGCCTTTTTGGTTTGCAAATACGCGATGCGGTTGGCACTGGTCACCGGCAACAATTCCACCTTCACGCCCAGCTTGGCGGCGATGTAGTTCGCCATGTCAACGTCCAGACCCTGGGGCTTCAAATCGGTGCCAACAAAGCCGTAGGGCGGAAAGTCGGTGGGGATGGCGATGTTGATGGTCTTGCGGGCCATGACTTCATCGAGCGCGGCCTGCGCCCGGGCGGCTTGGGGCGCAAGCAGGCCCAGGGCAATGGCGGCCAGGGCCGGCAACAGGTTGCGGCGGTGTGACATGAAAAACTCCTTGGCGCGCCGCATGGCGGCACGGGTGGCGGGTTGAGCGGGTGACAGAACAAGCACCGGTCGAGCCTGTGCCAGTTGGGTTCAGTCTATCAACGAACCCGTCACCGCCAGCGCGCTGGGCCACCACCCCATCAATAGGCCCAGGGCCGGCGCACGCGATCCTGTACGCGGTAGTCGTCAATCGCCTCGCTGTGCGACAGCGTCAACGCAATCTCGTCCATGCCCTGCAGCAGCATCTGGCGCAAGGCCTCAGGTGCGGTGAACGCCACGCTGCAGCTTGAAGGCGAGGTGACGGTGAGCGCCAGCACATCCACGCACACTTCGCCCAGCCCGCCGCTGGCCACCACCTCGCCGGCAATGCGCCGCACTTCTTCGATCGGCAGCGCCACCGGCACGATGCCATTGCGCCAGCAGTTGCTGTAGAAAATGTCGCCAAAGGAAGGCGCGATCAGCGCGCGAAAGCCGAACTCGCGCAGCGCCTTGGGTGCGCGCTCGCGCGACGAGCCGCAGCCGAAGTTGCGGTCCGCCAGCAGCATCTGCGCACGGTCGTACGGTGGCTGGTTGAGGATGAAGGCCGGGTTGGGCCTGCCATCGCCGAAGAAGCGCTGGGCGTGAAAGAGATGCGCGCCATAGCCCTTGGCGTCGGTGCCGCCCAAAAACACGGTGGGAATGATTTGATCGGTGTCGATGTTGATGTGCAACATGGGCGCGGCAATGCCGCTGATACGTTGCAGCGCTTCCATCAATGCACCGCCATTCGCGCATCCGCAATCGCGCCCGCAATGGCCGACGCCGCAACCGTGGCTGGGCTGGCCAAGTGGGTGCGCGTGCGCGGGCCCTGGCGGCCTTCGAAATTGCGGTTGGTGGTGCTGATGACACGCAGGTTGGCGAACCGGTCATCGCCCAGGTGGCCACAAAAGCCACAGGCGGACTCATGCCATTCAAAGCCGGCGTCCATGAACACACGGTGCAAGCCTTCCGCTTCAGCCGCATGTTTGACTGCCGTGGAACCCGGCACGCACACCGCCTGCAGGCCCGGCTTCACACGGCGCCCGCGCAGCACCGCCGCGGCGGCGCGCAGGTCTGACAGCCGCGCGTTGGTACACGAACCGATGTAGGCCACATCCACCGGCAAGCCTTGCAGCGCCTGGCCCGGCGTGAGTTGCATGTAGGCCAGCGCCCGTTCAGCGAGTTGCCGCGCTTCACTGTCAACCGCCTCATGCGGGTGCGGCACCACGCCGCGAATGCCCACCACCTGCTGCGGGCTAACGCCCCAGGTGACTTGCGGCTCCAGCGCACTGCAATCCAGCGTCACCTCGCGGTCGAAGCGCGCACCGTCATCGCTGGGCAGCGTGCGCCAGTAGGCCACGGCCTCGTCCCAAGCATGCCCCCGGGGTGAGAACGGCCGGCCGGCCAGGTACTCGAAAGTGGTGTCATCAGGCGGCACGGCGCCGGCCTTGCATGAGAACTCCACGCTCATGTTGCACAGCGTGAGCCGCGCTTCAACGCCGAGCGCACGCACGGCACTGCCGCCGTATTCGGCGGCAAAGCCGATGCCGCCTTGCGCGCCGACCTGCCCGATCAAGGCCAGGATCATGTCCTTGGCCGTCACACCTGCGGGCAAGCGTCCCTCGAAGTTCACGCGCAGCGCCTTGGGCTTGGTTTGCGCCAGGGTCTGCGTGGCCAGTACATGCTCGGCTTCGCTGGCGCCGATGCCCCAGGCCAGCGCGCCCAGGCCGCCCACCGTGCTGGTGTGGCTGTCGCAGCACACCAGCGTGGCGCCGGGGAAGACGATGCCTTGCTCGGGCACGATGACATGCGCAATGCCCTGGCGCGGGTCGTCAACATCGATGAAATGAAAGCCCCAACCGCGCGAGGCTTGGCGCGTGGTCTCGATCATGATTGCGCCGCTTTTGGAGGGCGACTCGTTCGGCCCGCGCCCGGGCCGGGTGGAGATGAGGTGCTCGATCACCGTGTACACCTGCTTGCGGCAGGCCGGTGTGCGGCCGGCCTCACTCAGAGCGCGCACCACCTGGCTGCCGGAGAGTTCGTGCAGCACCAGGCGGTCGATCTGCAACAAGTCCATGTCGCCCTGCAGCCGGGTGATGACGTGATCGGCCCAGACCTTGTCGAGGAAGGTCCTGGGTTGCGCGCCGTCGTGGCTCATTTGTAGCGTTGCTCCAGCGCCTTGAACTTGGCCGCATCCAGCACTTCCTGGCGCTGCGCAAACATCATCAGCTTGTCTTCCACACCGGCTATCGAGCCTTGCGCGTGCAGGTGCCCCAACACTTGCTGCATGGCCAGCAGCGAAGCCTGCAAGGCAGCGTTGGCGTAGCAGATGGCGGCATAGCCGGCTTGGGCCAGGCGCGCTTGCGGCAGCAACGGCGTCTTGCCGCCGATCACCATGTTGCAGATGTGAATGCCCGGCACTGCGCGCGGAATGGCCAGCAGCTCAGCTTCATTCAACGGCGCTTCCACAAACAGGAAATCAGCGCCGGCTTCCTGATAAGCGCGGGCACGGTCGAGGGCGGCTTCAAAACCTTCCACGGCGCGCGCATCGGTGCGCGCCAGGATCATCATCTTGGCATCCACGCGGGCATCAAGCGCCGCCTTGAGTTTGTTCACCATCTCGGCCTTGGGGATCACATCCTTGCCGTCGAAGTGGCCGCAGCGCTTGGGGTAGGTCTGGTCTTCCAGCATGATGGCGTTGGCGCCGGCGCGCTCCAGCAACTGCACCGTGCGCCGGGCGTTCAAGGCGTTGCCGAAGCCGGTGTCGGCATCGGCCAGGATGGGAATGTTCACCGCGTCACGCACCGCGGCCACATGCGCGGCCAGCTCGGTGACACTGACCAAACCGATGTCGGGCACGCCCAGGAAGGTGTTGGCCACGGCCGCGCCGCTGACCATCAACATCTTGTGGCCGGTGGCTTCGATCAGCCGCGCGGCCAGCGCGTTGCCGGCGCCGGGCATGATGTGGCCGGCGCCAGGCACCAGCAGCGCACGCATTTGTTGGTTAAGGTCATTGGTCATTTGAAAATGCCTTCGCGTTGCGCGCTGCGGCGCGAGCCCCTTCGGGCGGCCGTGCGGGGCTCAGGCTCATTCGATCTTGATGTTGGCGGTCTGCACCAGCTTGCGCCAGCGTTCGATGTCGGCGCGCACCGTGGCCATCATTTGCTCGGGCGTGCCGCCGATGCCCGCGGTGCCTTCGGCTTCGAACTTTTCCTGCACCTGCTTTTGCTTCAGCACTTCGTTCAGCTCGCGGTTCAGGTATGCCACCACATCGGCCGGCATGCCCTTGGGGCCGGCCACGGCCTTCCAGTCGAACACCTGGTATTCGGGCCACCCTTGTTCGGCGAAGGTGGGCGTGTCAGGCAGCGTGGCCAGCCGTTTCAGGCCAGAGATGCCGAGCGCGCGAATGCGGCCACTCTTGATGAACGGCGCGCCGAAGGTGGCGCTGGTGAGCATCATGGCAATGTTCTTGCCGATCAGGTCAGTGAAGGCCTGCGACGAGCCTTTGTAGGGCACATGCAGCAACTGCACGCCCATCGCGTAGGCCAGCTCCTCCATGCCCAGGTGGGCGATCGAGCCCACGCCGGCCGAGCCATAGGTGAGCGTGCCCGGCGCGCGCTTGGCGGCGGCGGCCAGCTCGCGTGCGTCGCGCCAGGGCGCATCGGCATGCACCACCACCACGGCGGGGTCGCGCGAGACCATCATCACCGGCTGCATGTCTTCAATCGCGTCAAACGTTAGCTTGCTCACCGCGGCTTGAATGGGATAGGTGCTGGACATGTTCAGCAGCGTGTAGCCATCGGCAGGCGCCTTGAGCACGTAGGCCGCGCCGAGGTTGCCGCCGGCGCCGGTGCGGTTTTCCACCACCACCGGGTTGTTGATGCGCTCTGACAGCGCCTTGGCCAAGAGCCGCGCCACCACATCGCCACCGCCGCCGGCGGCAAAGGGCACGACGAAGGTGATGGCTTTGTTGGGGTAGCTGCGCTGGGCCCATGCGGCGGGCGTCAGCAGCGTTGTGGCGGCGGCCAGGCTGTGTTGAAGCAGGGTTCTGCGTTGCATGAAGGGGGCTCCGGCTGCAAGCGGGCCGCGCTCAAAAAGCCAGGGCAGCGCGGTGCCGCTCGCTGTCTATGTCTTGCGTCAAGCCGCGGTCGATGATCTCGCCTTTGGCCATGACCACGAAGCGCTGCGTGGTGCGGCGCACCAGGTTCAAGTGCTGCTCGACCACCAGGATGCCGGTGCCGGTGGCGCGGATCTTGTTGAAGGTGCTCACCAGCTCGTCCACCAAGATGGGCGACAAGCCTTCAGACGGCTCATCAAGCAGCAGCACGCGCGGATTGCCCAGCAGCGCGCGGCCCACCGCCAGCATTTGCTGCTGGCCGCCCGAAAGTTCATTGCCCATCTTGGCGCGGCGCTCGTTCAGGATGGGGAACAGTTCAAACACCCGTGCCAGCGTCCACTGCCCTTTGCGGCCGGCGGCGGCGCCGAGCAGCAGGTTGTCTTGCACGGTGAGGTGCGGCAGGATCAACCGGCCTTGCGGTGAAATGCTCACGCCATGCTTGGGTGCGGCATAGGCGGGCAACTTTTCAATGGCCACGCCGCCAACCTGAATGCTGCCGCCCTTGATGGTGGTGCCGCCGAAGAATGAATTGAGCAAGGTGGATTTACCAGCGCCGTTCTTGCCCACCACGGCCACCGATTCACCCTCGTCTACTTCCAGGTTGATGCCGCGCAGCACGACGGATTTGCCGTAGCCGGCGCTGAAATCCCTGATTTCCAAGAAGCTCATGCGGCCGTACCCAGGTACGCCGAAATCACGCGCGCATCAGACCGCACGGCCTGCGGCGTGCCGGTGAGGATGAGCTGGCCCAGGTCGAGCGCGGTCACGGCATCGCAGAAGCGGAACACCGCGTCCACGTCGTGTTCCACCACCAGCGCCGTGACGCCACGCTGGCGCACCAGCTTGCCCAGGTGTTCGAACAGCGCCACCGTTTCGGTGGTTGACAGCCCCGCGGCGGGTTCGTCGAGCAGCATCAGCTTGGGCTGGCCAACCATGGCCAGGGCGATGTCAACGCGGCGCTGGTCGCCGTAGGCAATGCTGTCGGCAGGCTGATCGAGCGCGGCGCGCAGCTCGAAGGCGTCGATCACTTCGTCAAGGTTGGGCTCGCCCAACTCGCTGGCCACGAGTTCGAGCTGCGCGCGCACGGTGAGGCCCGGGAAGATGCTGGTGCGCTGGAACGAGCGGCTCATGCCGTTGCGGCGGCGCCACTCCACGCTGCGTGCGGTGATGTCCTGGCCTTCAACGAAGACGCGCCCGCGCGTGGGCTTGCGCCGGCCGGTGATGGCGTCCATCAACGTTGACTTACCCGCACCGTTAGGCCCGATGATGCCGTGCAGCACGCCGCGCTGCGCCACTTCGAGGTTCACGCCTTCGAGTGCACGCACGTTGCCATAGGCCACGCTCAGGTCTTCAACGCGCAGCACTGGGTTTACCTCTGGGCAAATGTGGCTTTGCCACTTTGCCCATCCTTCTCGGGGGGCGGTGGTGGCAACGCCACCGCCTGGGGCCTGCGCACTTTGCGCAGCATCTGCAACACGAAGCCCGAGGCCCCCTGCGGGAACGCCGAGATCACCGCCACCACGGCGATGCCGGTGAGCAGCTCCAAATGGCCCGTGGCGCCGAACGCATCCTGCCCCCAGGTGTACAGCAGCGCCCCGAGCAGCGGCCCGGCCACCTGGCCTGCACCGCCCACCAGCATGGCCACCAGTGAATGGCCGCCGGTGGTGAAGTCGAGCAACTCGGGCGAGGCATAGGCGCTGTTCAGGCCCATCAACACCCCGGCCACCGAGACCATGAAGCTGGCCAGCGTGAAGGCCAGCAGCCGCGGCACATAGGTGTTGAAGCCGGAAAAGCGCATGCGTTCTTCATTCGCCTGCGTGGCGCGCAACACCTGGCCGAAGCGCGAGCGCGCGGCCAGCCAGGCGATGAGCAAGACCGCGCACAAGGCCACCCAGGCCAACGGCCAAAAGCTGGCGGCCTTGGACAGCTCGGTTTGCGACAGGCCCAGGAATGAGCCGCTGAACTGCATGGTTAACCCATCGTCGCCGCCAGTCAACGGGCGCATCACTTGCAGCATGGTGGTGGAGCGCAGCATTTGCGCCAAGGCCAGCGTGAGCATGGCAAAGGGCAATGGCCGCGCGCGCACCACCAACGCGCCCACCACCAGGGCAAACAGCGTGCAGCCCAGCAGCGCAGCCAGCACCGCGGCATGCAGACTCAACGACAGGTGGTTGCTGGCGATGCCCAGCAAGTACGCCGGTAGGCCGATGAAGGCCGCCACGCCAAACATCACCAGCCCGCATTGGTGCATGAGAAAACCAATGCCCACCGCGGCAATGCCCAGCAGCATGCCGTTGATCAACAGGCCAAGGTAGAAGGGGCTGGTGAGCAGCAACGGCACGAATAGGCCGGCCACGACGACCGCGCCAAACAGGGCGATGCGTGCGACGCTGGGTTTCACGAAACACGGCCGCGGCCGAAACCTTGCGGGCGCCACAACAGCACTGCAAACAGCAGCAGGTACGGCGCCAGCACCGCCACCGAAGGCAGCAGCACCGTGCCAATCACTTGAATGAAGCCGTACACCACCGCCGCCGCAATCGCCCCGCCGATGCTGCCCAGGCCGCCCACCACCACCACGATCAGGCAGCTGATGAGGATGCTGCCGCCCATGCCCGGGTCCACCGAAAGGTACGGCCCGGCCAGCACGCCGGCCAGGCCCGCGAAGGCCGTGCCCAGGCAGACCACGAGCAGGCTCAACCGATCGGTGTTCACGCCCATCATGCGCGCCACATGCGGCTGCTGGCTCACGGCGCGGGTGTGCATGCCACTGGTGGTGTATTTCAGCCATGCCGCCAGGCCCAGGCAGGTGCTGAAGCCCACGGCGATGATGAACAAGCGGTACAGCGGATACAGCGTGCCGAACAGCATGGTCGAGCCGGCCAGCACCTCAGGCGGCTCCACTGACAAGGGCACCGTGCCCCAGATCTTGTGCACCGCCGGGCCGAGCACGAGCGCCAGGCCGAAGGTGACCAGGGCCACGTCCATGTGCGAGCGCTTTTGCAACGGGCGCAGCACGGCGAGCTCGAACACCATGCCCAGCGCCGCCAGGGCCAACGGCACGACGATGAGTGCCACCCAGAAGTTGGCCACCTTGGTGACGCTGTAGCCCATGTAGGCGCCCAGCATGTACAGCGCACCATGGCCGAAGTTCATCACGTCGCGCAGGCCGAAGATCAAGGCCAGGCCGCTGGCCAGAATGGTCAGCAACGAGGCCAGGGCCAGGGCGTTGGCCAGTTGCCCGACGTTGAAGAGCTGCGAGAAATCCACGCCGCGTTTGGATCAGTGCTTTTGAAACGTTGATGCAGCGTTCAGCCCACCTTGCACTCAGGGTTGGGCGGCGGATAGATCTCGGGGCCCGACTTCACCACCTTCATCTGGAAGGTGTTCTTGCCACCCGGGCTCTTCACCACTTGCGCCATGCCATGCTGGCGGATGAGGTGGTGGTCGGCCGCGCGCATTTCGTTTTCACCAAAGAGGGTGGCAATCTTCAGGCCCTCGAGCGCCTTGCGCACCTTGGCGGCTTCAGTGGACTTGGCCTTGACCACGCCGGCGCGGAAGACTTCGAGCGCGGCCATCATGTCGGCATCGGTGTAGAAGGGCCGGCGCTTGGCGCGCAGCACGAATTCTTTGACGTAGTGCGCGTTGCGCGCGCCGGGTAAATCCGGCGTCCAGCTCAGCGCATTCACCACGCCGAGCACGTTGTCGCCGTGCGCTTCCAACTGGAAGTCGGTGGCAAAGCCGTTGCCGATGATGGCCTTGTACTTGTCGAACAGGCCGAATTGCTTTTGCTGCTTGGCAAAGCTTTGGCCGTCGCTCATGAACAGCGTGACCATCAGCGCATCGGCCGGCTTGGAGAGCTGCGAAATCTGGCTGCCGAAGTCGCTGGTGCCCAGCGGGGCAAACAGGTTTTGCTGCACCGTGCCGCCCATGCCTTGCACCAGCTCGCTGAAGGCCTTGCTGAAACTCTGGCCGGCGGCATAGTCGGCCGAGATCAGGTTCCAGGTCTTGGCACCCGTTTGCTTCACGTAGTCTTGCATCATGCGCGTGGTCAGCGCATCGGGGGTGTTGACGCGGAAGTAGTTCGGCGCGCAGCTCTTGCCCATCAGGTCGTTGCTTTGCGCGTAGTGGTCGATCTGGATCACATTCAACCCGTCGAGCTTGGGCGTCAGCGCCAGCGAATGCGAGCTCAGCGTTTGGCCCATGAGCAGGCTCACACCGGCTTGCTGCGCCAGCTTGGTGGCCGCGGCCAGGGCGGCGGCGGGTGCGCCCGAATGCGCCTGGATCACGAGTTCAAATTTGCGCCCGGCCGCGCCGCCCTCTGCATTCAGGATGTCCACCGCGGTCTTGGCGCCTTCTTCCATCAGGCCGGCGTGAGTGGCGAAGGGGCCGCTGTCGATGATCAACAGGCCGATCTTGATGGGGCCGCTTTGCGCCGGTGTTTGCGCCTGGGCCAGCGGCGTGGCCAGGCTGGTGATGGCGGCGGTGGCGGCGGCGGCAGCGGCGCCGAGTGCGAAGCGGCGGCGAAGGCGGTTGATCATGGTGCGATCTCCAAGAGGGGGTTGCGAGGCGGGGTGCCGCAGTTCTTACGCTAGCGTACCGTTTGCGGCGAAATCTAAACGAAGCGGCGGCGCTGTCAATCAGGGCTTGGCAGTGGATGCCCGGGGTGGCACAGCATCTGTGATCAAGATTCGGCGCCGCCCGACATTTCGGCGAACAGCGGGCGCGGCGAATGTTTCAACTCGATGCTCAGTTCAGCGCGCAAGGCCGCGAGCAGGGTTTGTTCCAGGGCTTGCGCGGCCGCAACGCCCAGGCCGTGGCCCGGGGTGGCCAGCCAGGCCAGCCACTCGCCCAAGGCCTGGTTGCCGGCGTCGCGGCTGGCCAGCAGGCCGGCCACAGGATCGAGCGCCGGGCCCGGCAGGGCTGGCAGCTCAGGCATGGGCGGCGCGCCCGCGGCGCCGGCTGCCACCGCTACCGCCTGCGCCGCGGCCAGTGCGGCGCGCTGCGCCTGGACTTGCTGGATCAGGAACGCGGCCGACCAGCCGGCCCGCAGCTTGAAGGTGTTGAGCGCGTTGATCACGCCATAGACCTGGCTGCGTGCGTATTCGTCGCTCATGCGCGGCAGCACCTCGGCGCGCAGGGTGGTGCACATGCCTTCAACCAGGCGCTCGAAGCTGTTGTTCATGGTTTCTCAGAGGGTGTAGACGAAATGATCTACGACGCCAGTCTGGTTGCGAGGATACGCGCTTCGGCCAACCAGACCCATGCAAGCGGGGCCCAGTTTGATCGGTC
>JAYUPO010000273.1:0-3778 GCA_043760085.1 Burkholderiales bacterium | reverse complement strand
AAGGCTGGTTCGCGTCTGAAGACGACTTTCTGCAGCAAAACGGCAGCGGCATGATCGAATGCCCGCTGTGCGCCGACCGCATCATCAGCCGCCTGCCCAGCGCGCCGCGGCTCAACCTTTCCGGCGCGCGTGAAGCCGCACCCGTGCCGCCGGCGCCCCTCAAGCCTGAAGGCGGTGAGCTGCAAGCGCAATGGCTGCAGGCGGTGCGCCATGTGCTTGAAAACACGGTGGATGTCGGCGAGCGGTTTGCTGAAGAGGCGCGGCGCATCCACTACGGCGAGGTCGATGCTCACGGCATTCGCGGCCAGGCCACGCGCGAACAGCGCCAGGCCTTGCAAGACGAAGGCATCAGCGTGATGTCGCTGCCGCTGCCAAAGGGGCTGGACGGGCCGATGCAGTAGGCCGGTGCGGTTGGCGCGTTCAGTCGCCGCGTTCAGGCCCGCAGCACGCGGCCCGGGTTGAGCAGGTTGTTCGGGTCCAGCGCCGTCTTGATGCTGCGCATCAGGGCCAGCGCCACCGGGTCCTTGCGCCGCTCCAGGTGGCCCACCTTCATGGCGCCGATGCCGTGCTCGGCCGAGAACGAGCCGCCATGCCGGCGCACGGCATCGAACACCAGTTCATGCGTGGCGTCTTCGTGCGCGGCCAGGAACGCGGCGCCATCGCCGCCTTCGGGGGCCTGCACGTTGTAGTGCAGGTTGCCGTCGCCCAGGTGGCCGAAGTTGACCAGGCGCACGCCGGCCACGGCCTGGCGCAACAGCGCATCGCTCTCGGCCACGAAGGCCGGCACGGCTGAAACCGGCAGCGCGATGTCGTGCTTGATGTTCTGCCCGTCCAGGCTTTGCGCCAGCGGAATCGATTCACGCAGGTGCCACAGCGTTCGCGCCTGGGCGATGCTTTCGGCCACCACGGCGTCCAGCACCACGCCTTGCTCCAGCGCCTGCGCCAACAGGCCCTCAAGTGCGGCGCGTGCATGCGCGGGGCTTTCGGCATCGCTTTGTTCCAGCAACACCGTCCAGGCCGCGCCGGCTAACGGTTGAGGCAAGGCAGGAAAGTGCCTGGCCACCAGTTGCAATGAAAAGGCATTCATCACTTCGAAGCCGGTCAGCGCCGGCCCCAGGCGGCGCTGCGCCAGGGCCAGCAGTTCCAGGCAGGCCTCGAGCGTGGGCAGGGCGGCCAGCGCAGTGGTCGTGGCCGCCGGCTGCGGGCTGAGTTTCAAAGTGGCCGCGGTGATGATGCCCAGCGTGCCTTCGCTGCCGATGAACAGGTTGCGCAGGTCGTAGCCGGTGTTGTCCTTGCGCAGCCCGCCCAGGGCATTCAAGACGCGGCCATCAGCCAGCACCACTTCCAGGCCCAGGCACAGTTCGCGCGCGTTGCCGTAGCGCAGCACGGCCGTGCCGCCGGCATTGGTGGCCAGGTTGCCGCCGATGGTGCAACTGCCTTCGGCGGCCAGGCTCAAGGGGAACAGATAACCGGCAGCTTCAGCGGCGGCCTGCACCGTTTGCAGCACGCAGCCGGCTTCGGCCACCAGGCTGAGGTTGGCGCCGTCGATGCTGCGAATGCGGTTCAGGCGTTGCAGGCTCAGCAGCACCTGGCGGCCGCTGTCGTCGGGCACGCTGCCGCCCACCAGGCCGGTGTTGCCGCCTTGCGCCACCACGGCCACACCGTGCGCGGCGCAGGCCTGCATCACGGCCACCACGTCTGCCGTGCTGCCCGGCCGCACCACGGCCAAGGCGCGGCCGCGGTAGCGCTTGCGCCAATCTTGCTCATAGGCCGTGAGGTCGCCGCCGACCAGCACCTGGTCGTCACCCACCACGGCGCGCAGGCTGGCGACAAGGTTGCTCACGCTGTGCCCTTGAACAGCACCAGCCGGATATGCCAGGCACAGGCCACGAAGAGCGTCAGCGCCAGCGCCACTTCGGCCTGGGCCAGGTGGGCCGACAGGCCGGCGTCGCCGAAGCCGCGCACCGCGCCTTCGGCCACGTACAACCACACAACCAGGCTCAGCCAGCGAAACGTATATAACCGCTGCTTCAACAGGCCCGGCAATGCCAGCAGCAGCGGCAGCACCTTCACGGCCAGTGTGCCGCGTCCGGTGGGCGCCAGCCACAGCTCCCAGGCCAGGCCCAGCAGCACCAGCGCCACCAAAGTGGCCAGGGCAAGTTGGCCGGGGCGAGTGGGCCGATCCAGCGTTGTTGTTGAACTCATGCGGCATCATAGCCAGCGTGACCAAGCCCTTGATCAACCCGGAACTGTGGCGTGTGCGCGGCGAAGAACTGCTGCAAACGCTGCGCGACTGGCCTTGGTTCGAGACGCTGCGCACGCTGCGCCAGCGCTTTCGCGAAGACCACCTGGGCATCACCGCCGGCAGCCTGACCTTCACCACCTTGATCGCCATGGTGCCGCTGATCACGGTGATGCTGGCGCTGTTCTCGGCCTTTCCCATGTTCGCCTCGGCGCAACAGGTTTTGCAGGAATACTTTCTGCAAAACCTGGTGCCCGAAAGCATCGCCAAGCCGGTGCTGCAGGCGCTCACCCAGTTTGCCAGCAAGGCCACGCACCTGGGCACGGCCGGCCTGGTGCTGCTGGTGGCCACGGCGCTGGCCTTGATGCTCACCATCGACCGCACGCTCAACGCCATCTGGCGCGTGCCCAAGCCGCGCCCGATCGCGCAACGCGTGCTGGTGTACTGGGCCGCGCTCACGCTGGGCCCGCTGCTGCTCGGGCTGAGCCTGAGCATCACCTCGCTGGCGCTGTCTTCCTCGCGCGGCCTGGTCGGCGCCATGCCGGGCACGTTGAGCCTGCTGCTCGATGTGTTCGAGTTCTGCCTCTTCGCCGCGGCCGTGTCGGGCCTGTTCCACTACGTGCCCAACACCCACGTGCGCTGGCGTCATGCCGTGGCCGGCGGGCTGTTCGTGGCCGTGGGCTTCGAGCTGGCCAAACGCGGCCTGGGTTGGTACGTGCGCTCGGTGCCTGGCATTGCCGCCATCTACGGCGCCTTTGCCACGGTGCCTATTCTTCTGCTCTGGGTGTACCTGGGCTGGGTCATCATGTTGCTGGGCGCGGTGGTGGCGGCTTATGCGCCCAGCCTGCAATTGCGCGTGGTGCGCCTGCCCATGCACGCCGGCCGGCGTTTCACCCTGGCGCTGGCGGTGCTGCGCGAACTGGCGCTGGCGCGCGGCCACGCTACAGCGGGTTTGTCGCTGCACCAGTTGGCGCAGCGCTTGCGCATCGACCCTTTGCAGATCGAACCTGAATTGCAAGACCTGCATGATCTGGGTTGGGTGGCTGCGCTCGATGAAGCCGGCGAACAACGCCAGGTGCTGTTGTGCGAACCGGCCACGACCTCGGCCAAGCCGCTGATCGATGCGCTGCTGCTCAAGCCCAATGCCCATGCCGCGGCCTTCAGCCGGCGCGCGGGCCTGGCGAATTTCACGCTGGCGCAATTGCTCGACGCGCCCGAAAGCCCCACACCATGACTGCACCCCTGGCCGGCGTGCGCGTGCTCGACCTCACGGCCGTGCTGTCGGGCCCGCTGGCCACGGCGATGCTGGCCGAGCAGGGGGCGCAGGTCATCAAGGTCGAGCCCTTCGAAGGCGACACGGCGCGCCGCGTGGGCCCGGCCAAGGGCGACATGTCGGCGATGTTCATCACCGCCAACCGCGGCAAGCG
Organism: Burkholderiales bacterium; assembly: GCA_043760085.1. Taxonomy (GTDB): domain Bacteria; phylum Pseudomonadota; class Gammaproteobacteria; order Burkholderiales; family Burkholderiaceae_C; genus Rubrivivax. The sequence continues at coordinate 109 of JAYUPO010000273.1, read as the reverse complement.
CTCGCTGGCCTTGAACCTGAAGGTGGCCGCTGCGCGCGACGTGGTGAAACAGCTCGCCCGCAAGGCTGACGTGATGGTGGAGAACTTTCGCCCCGGCGCCATGCTGCGC
>JAYUPO010000272.1:0-3784 GCA_043760085.1 Burkholderiales bacterium | reverse complement strand
CCACCGTGGCCCGCGTCTTGTACTTGTAGATGCCTGACTTGGCACGCTCGATCCTCGCTTCGAGGATGAGCTGGTCTCCCGGCTCGACCGGCCGCTTGAAGCGCGCGCCGTCGATGCCCACGAAGTACACCACCGTGTCGTCGCCCGGCTCTTCGCCCAGCGACTCGAATGACAACAGCGCCGAGGCTTGCGCCAGCGCCTCGAGCATCATCACCCCCGGCATCACCGGCCGGTGCGGAAAGTGGCCGCTGAAGAATGGTTCGTTCATGGTCACATTCTTCAGCGCCTTGATGCGGATGTTCTTCTCAAGTTCGAGCACCCGATCCACCAGCAAGATGGGGTAGCGGTGCGGCAGCATCTTCATGATGCGGTGAATGTCCATTCGCGTGCCGGTCATTTGAGCTTTGTCTCCAGTGCGCGCAGTCTTTCGCGCAGCGCGTACAACTGGCGCAGCGCGGCTGCATTTTTTTGCCAACTGGCATTGTCATCGAAGGGAAACAGGCCGCTGTACTGGCCGGGCTGGCGGATCGAGCGGGTGACCACGGTGCCCGCCGAGACGTGGACGCGATCCACCAGTTCCAGGTGACCCAGGATGATGGCCCCGCCGCCCACCGTGCAATGGCGCCCGATGCGCGCGCTGCCGGCAATGCCCACGCAGCCGGCCATGGCGCTGTGCGCGCCGATGTGAACGTTGTGCGCCACTTGAACGAGGTTGTCGAGCTTGACGCCGTCTTCCAGCACCGTGTCACCCAGCGCGCCGCGGTCGATGCAGGTGTTGGCGCCTATTTCCACATCGTCGCCCATGCGCACCGCGCCGAGTTGCTCGATCTTTTCCCAGCGGCCTTCATGCGGCGCGAAGCCAAAGCCATCGGCTCCGACAACGGCGCCCGCATGCACGATGCCGCGCGCCCCGATGCGGCAGCCGTCGAGCACGCTGGCGCGCGCATGCAGCCGGGTGTTTGGGCCCAACACGGCACCGGCGCCGACGTGGGCCTGCGCGCCCAGCACCACGCCGGAGCCAAGCTGCGCGCCGGCGCCCACATAGGCTAGTGCGCCCACGCTGGCCGAGGCGTCGACCTGCGCGCCGGGCTCGACCACCGCACTGGGGTGCACGCCCGGTTGCGGCGCGCTCGCGTGCTGGCGGGCCCACCATTGCGTCAGGCGCGCGAAGCACAGGTACGGGTCGTCGGCCACCAGAACGGCGCCGCGTTGCGCCGCGGCCTCGCGCTGCGCGGGCGCAACGATCACGCAAGCAGCGCTTGTGCTGGCCAGTTGCGCGGCGTAGCGCGGGTTGGCCAGGAAGGAGATGTCTGCCGGGCCGGCGGCATCAAGCGGCGCGATGCCTGCGATGCGCAAGGCGGCGTCGCCTTGCAATTCAGCACCCAGCACCTTGGCCAGCTCGCCGAGACTGACCACCGGCATCGCGGCTGCCCTACTTGGCTGCGGGCTGCGCGTTCAGCGCCTTGATGACCTTGTCGGTGATGTCCACACGTGGGCCGGCAAAGACAGCGTCTTGCAAGATCAGGTCGTACTTCTCGCCTTCGAAGATCTGCTTGATGACCTTGTTGGCACGCTCAACGATGCCCGCGGTTTCTTCGTTGCGGCGCTGGTTCAGGTCTTCTTGAAACTCGCGGCGCTTGCGCTGCATGTCGCGGTCTTGTTCAACCAGGTCGCGCTGGCGCCGGTTGCGTTCGGCTTCCGACAGCGTGGGCGCGTCTTTTTCCAGCTTGTCGGCCGCGGCCTTGAGTTTGGCGCCCTGGTCGTTCAGGTCTTTGTCGCGGCGGCTGAAGTCGGCCTCCATGCGGGCCAATGCGGCCTTGGCGGGTGCGGCTTCACGCAGCACACGCTCGCTGTTGACGTAACCGATTCTGAATTCTTGCGCCAGCGCCGGCATCACAGCACCGGCCGCCAGCGCGGCTGCGAACAACAACTTGCTGATCATCTGCTTCATCATCAAAACGCATTCCCGATCTGGAACTGGAAGCGCTGGATTCTATCGTTCGACAGCGCATGCAAGGGTGTGGCCCAACTCAGGCGCAACGGGCCCATCGGCGACACCCAACTGACGCCGAAGCCGGCTGACGAGCGCAGCGACGACGCGCGCACTTTCTCGCCTTCGCGCCACACATTGCCGGCGTCGATGAACGAGAAGATGCGCAACGACTTGTCGTTGCCACTGCCGGGCACCGGGAAGAACAACTCGGCATTCATGTTCACCTTCTTGGCCCCGCCGATGAATGCACCAGTGGGGTCGATCACACCCAGCGAGCCTTGCTCGAAGCCGCGCACGGAACCCAGTCCGCCGGCATAGAAGTTTTTGAACACGGGGTACGGTCGGCCTTGCTGCCCCGTGCCCCAGCCGACTTCGATGTTGGTGCCCAACGTCAACTTGGCCGGTAGCGGGAAGTACTGCTGGTACTGCAAGTTGGTGCGCAGGTAGCGCACGTCGCCACCCAGGCCCCAGTCGAGCAAGGCACGCTGGTAGCGCCCGGTGGTGGGCGCGATGACGCTGTCGCGCCGGTCGCGCGTCCAGCCGATGGTCAAAGGCACTGAATGGCTGATTGGGCCGAACTGCTCGCGGTACAGGAAGTAGCTGTTGGGCAGCGAGGTGGCGCCTTTGATCTCGGTGCGCTCGATGCCGATGCCAAAGAACACGGTGTCGTACTCGGAGAACGGCACGCCGAACCGGATCGACGCCCCCGGCGTGGCGAGCTGGTACTGGTCACCCAGGCTGTTCAACGGCCGGCTGGTGCGGTAGTACAGGTCGATGGAGCGTGAAATGCCGTCGATGGTGAAGTACGGGTCCACCGTGCTGAGAACCAGGTTGCGGTTGTTCTTGCTGGTGTTGACTTCCAGGCCCAGGTAGTTGCCCGAGCCGAAGACGTTGTCCTGGCGGATGGAGCCGGTGATGGACAGCTTGTCTGCGCTGGAATAGCCGGCCCCGAGCAGCAGGTTGCCGGTGGGCCTTTCGGTCACCGTGACGAGCAGGTCCACCTGGTCGGGTGAATTGGGCACCTCGTTGGTTTCGACACCCACGTCTTTGAAGTAACCCAGGCGGTCGAGCCGCTCGCGCGACAGCTTGATCTTGGCGCCGTCGTACCAGGACGACTCGAGCTGCCTGAACTCACGCCGCACCACTTCGTCGCGCGTGCGCGTGTTGCCGGCCACATCGACCCGGCGCACGTACACGCGGCGTTGCGGCTCGGCGGTGAGCACCACCACCACCTGGCCGCTGGCGCGGTCGACCTCGGGGCGTTGCTCGACGCGCGCAAAAGCGTAGCCGTAGACGCCGAATCGGTCGGTGAACAGCTTGGTGGTGTCGGTGACGTCGGCGCCGCGGTAGGCCTGGCCCACCTTGACCTGCACCAGGCTCTTGAATTCAGCCTCTTTGCCCAGGTAGTCGCCCTCAAGCTTGACCGCCGTCACCGTATAGGGCTGGCCTTCCTTGATGTTGATGGCAATCGAAATGTCCTGCTTGTCGGGCGCAATAGTGACCTGGGTGGATTCGATGGCAAATTCAAGGTAGCCACGGTTGACGTAATACGCACGCAGGTTTTCCAGGTCGCCGTTGAGCTTGGCACGCGAATAGCGGTCTGACTTGGTGTACCAGGTCAGCCAGCCGCCCGACGTGAGGTCAAACAGCCCGAGCAGCGTGGATTCGCTGAACACCGTGTTGCCGGCGATGCGGATCTCGCGAATCCGTGCCGGCTCGCCTTCGGTCATGGTGAAGGTGACGTTGACGCGGTTGCGCTCGATCGGCGTGACCGTGGTCACCACCTCGGCG
>JAYUPO010000271.1:0-1577 GCA_043760085.1 Burkholderiales bacterium | reverse complement strand
GCCTGGCCGCACCGGCCTTTGCGCAGCCCGCGCTGCACACCGGCTGGCTCGAAGCCGCCAGCCCGGGCTTCAAGCCACCGGCCGTTTCAAGCACCTGGCTGGCCATTGCCGCGGCCGTGCTGTTGCATCGCCAAGCCGCCCGCCATGGCCCGCTGGCGCGGTTTGCGTCTAGCGGGCAGCGTGAATCGGTGTTGCGCCTGTGCGTGCAGGAACAGACTCACGAGCTGCGCGTGCGCTACGGACTGCAAGGTTTGGTGCAGGTTGATGTGAGTGGCACAAGTCATGCGTTAGATGTGCTGGCTGACGACGGCCATGGCGTGGCGTTCACGCTCGATGGCCTGCGCCGGCGCGCCGCGGCGCACACGCTGCCCGGCCAGGAATGGCTCGACGCCCTGGGCTTGAGCGAAGGCTTTGCCGACGTGACCGCCGCGCCGCCCATGCGCCATGGCACCAGCGGCGCGGCCGGCAGCGGCACCGTGCTTTGCCGCATGCACGGCCAACTGGTGCGCCTGGAAGTGGCCGTGGGCCAGCGCGTGGAACAGGGCCAAGTGCTGCTGGCCCTTGAGGCCATGAAGATGGAACACCGCATCGAGGCACCCTGCGCCGGCAGCGTGGTCGAGATTGCCGCCACCGTGGGCAGCCAGGTCAGCCCGGGGCAACTGCTGCTGCGCATTGAGTGAATGCAGCCGGCGCCATGCCGGCCCAGGCTCAACGCATCATGTCGCGAAAGGCCGCAAAAATCCACGAGCGCATGCCCAGCACCAGGGTGTAGGGGCGCTTCTGGTCGAGCGGCAATTTCTGGTCAGCCAGGTGCTGCAACGCGAAGTCTTGCGCCACGCGCTGCAAGCGTTCATTGAACAGCTTGGCCAGGCTGGCACCGATGCGGCCGTGCACCAGCATCAGCATTTCGCCGTCCCTGTCGAAGCCGCCGCTGAAGTATTCCTCCACCACGTTTTCGCGGAAGTACAGCATCACCGGGCCGTGCGCGCGCCAGCGAAAGGTCTTGTCGAGCATCAGCCGGTAGCGGTTCATGGGGCGCAACTGGATGATGCCCAGCCGATCCAGCATCACCAGACCTTGCACCACCTGCGCTTCGCTGACGCGGTAGGTCGAAACGATCTGCGCGCAGGTCCATTGGCTCAGGCAGCAAATGGCCAGCAGCAGCAAGCGGCGGTCGGCCACCACGGCGCGTTCCTGCTCCAGCGTGAGCTCACGCCGCAGCGGCGTGGCATCGGCCACCTTGCGTGCAATTTCAGCGAAGTCGATCTTCAGCACGCGCAACACTTCATCCACGCGCGACAGCGGCATCTCGCCCTTGGCAAACATGCGCTTGATGCTCGATTCGGCCATGCCGAGTTCCTTGGCCAAGGCCGCGTACGTGATGTTCGAGGCCTTGAGCTCGGCCTTGATCTGCGCAACCAGTGCTTGGGTGGTGGACATGGATGGGTATGACGTGGCAACACCGGGCGTGCATTCTGGCGCCACCCCCGCAACCGCATACGGCCGCGGTGCGCCCCGCTGGTCACAATGGCCGCGCCCAGGCCGGGCACGGGAGTGGGCGCTCTCAAGGAAATGTG
>JAYUPO010000270.1:0-1579 GCA_043760085.1 Burkholderiales bacterium | reverse complement strand
AAATGCTCTTGGCGTGGCCGATGTGCAGGTAGCCGTTGGGCTCGGGCGGGAAGCGGGTGCGGATGCGCGCGGTGTCAAGCGGCGCGTTCGCATGATGGGCCGCATCGCCCGGCGTGCCCGCAAAACGCCGGCCTGCATAGGACGGGTCGGCCAAGTCGCGTTCAATGATGTTGCGCAGGAAATTGCCGGCTCGTGCGGGCTCGTCTTTGGGGGTTTGGGACATGCGGCGATTCTATGGGCGGCCCCTGGCGCCAACCCCCTGCGCGGGCCTGCGGGCCGGCATCCCCAAGTGTGGTTTTCGGGTGGGTTGAAAATAGCCGCCGGCGCGCCAGGCCCTGGCCGTGCCGGGCCACTTCAGCAGGGGGAAACGATGCCGGGCTTCGTCGAAGTCACGCACCAGGAATGGATCGCGGCCGCCGAGCCCTTGGTGCGCCAGCAGTTCGCCGATCTGCAGCACCACATCGCCACGGGCGTGCATTCGAAGGTCAAGTTCGAACTCTTGTCTGAGAGCTTCAAGCGCGCGCGTTTCGTGCGCGAGCTGCGCTGGCTGGGGCTGCACATGCGCGATGTGTATGTGCGCGAGTTCGAGCCCGACGGCACCATGCTCGACACCGCCATCTCGGGCCCCAACAAAGGCGCCACGCTGATGTTCCGCTTCACATCGAGTTCACTGGCCAGCACGGTGGGCACGGTGGTTGAAATCAACGCGCGCCTGCCGCTGCCGCGGCTCATCGGGCCGCTGGTCAAGCCGCTGTGGCGTGCCCAACTGCGCCGCGCCGTGCAGCGCGCCGCGGCCGAAGACAAATACGACCTGGAAGTGCGCGGCTACACGCCGGCGCAGCGCGGGCTGCCGGCAGCGGCCTGAGCTTCAGGGTGCCGTTACCAGAAGCGTGCGAATGGCTTCTACCCGGGCCCGGTTCACACCGCGGTCGCCATGCCCGATGCGCGACGCCGAGCGCACCTGCACCACGCCGGCCGGTTCGTCAAACCAGAACTCAACGTCGTCGGTGAACTTCAGCAGCTTGGTGGTGAACTGCGCAGACAGATAGCCCGGCTCGCTCTTCACCACCTTCGCGCCGGGCATGGCCGCCACGATGCGTTCCAGCTTGGCCAGCGCGGCCGCGCCGTCGCCCACCAGCGCCAGCGGCGCAATGCGGGCGCGTTCGCGCATCGGGTGCTCGGGCCACAGGTCAGCCTGGCTGCTCACGCTGTTGGGCGTCTTGGCCGGTGGCTTCAACTTGCCTTCGCGCAGGCCCAGGTTGCTGGGTTCGCTGCCGGCCAGCGCGCCCAGTTGCCCGGCCACCAGCAGCAGCAGCGCCAAGCCCAGCAGCACCAGCGCCAACAGTTTGATCCAAGCCATCGAGCTTCTCCGGTTCGCCATGGGGCCCTCATTTTGAGCCGCGCGCTGCAACGAACAGTCACGCCTGGCAACCCCCCTGATCCGGGTGGGTATCAACCCGATTGACGATGACAAGGGGTGGGGCACAGCATGCCCGCTTCGCGTGCGAAGGGTCGCCAACAGCGGCCTGCACATTCCTTAAACCGAGGAGCACTTGAATGAGTCTGATCCCTTGGAAGA
>JAYUPO010000269.1:0-1584 GCA_043760085.1 Burkholderiales bacterium | reverse complement strand
GTCGGTCAATTCGCGCACCGGGTCGCTGGCGCTTTGCACGCACCACACCAGCGCAGCGCGGCCCGCCGCACCAGGAGCGGGCGGCAGCGGCAGCAAGGCCACAGGGCCGTGGCGCGAGAAGCGCTCGATCGCCCGCCCGGGCATGGCGCCGCTCAATTCAACATTGCCCACCCATGCCGTTTGCCCGTAGTCGTGGCGGATCGCCTTGCGCGCCTGCTGCGCCAACACACCGCCCTCGGCCAGCACGCACAGGTCGAACTCCTCGGTCACACCGGCGTCGAGCTGCACGCGCCCGGCACGTTGGCCCAGTGTTGCCACCGTGGTGCCGAACGCGCTGCGCAAACGCTGCGGCTCGCCACGCTGTGCTGCTGTGCCTTGTGCTGACAACCAGGCCTGCTGCAAGGGCCCGAGCAAATCGCCATAACGCAGCACGGCGCCGAGCATCGGCACGCCCAGCTCGCCGGCGCGCAGCCAAACTTCGGGGCGCGCCCGACGTGGGTACAGCGTGGGCGGCGCCTGCGACACATGCACCTCGCTGATCAATTGCGCCGCGGCCTGCGGCCAGGCCTTCAGCCGCTGGAGCAAATGCACGCTGCCCAGAGCCAGTGCCAGGGTGCGGCTGTCTTGCTGCAAGTCGGCATCCAGGGCACGCGCATCGAACAGCGTCACCTGCGCCTGCGGCAATTGATGCGCCGCATGCACGGCCAGCGCCAGGCCCACCGGGCCGGCGCCCACCACGGCCATGCGCAGGGGCTGCGTGCTCATCTCTACTCGCTTGTTGCAGGAAGACAGCCCGTATTATTCGCCGCACCTCGTCTTCAAGGACAACGCCATGGCCCTGATGGATTTCATCAAAAAACAGTTCATCGACGTCATCGAGTGGACCGAGAGCCAGGACGGCACCCTGGCCTGGCGCTACCCCATGGCCGGCAATGAAATCCAGAACGGCGCGGCGCTCACCGTGCGCGAAAGCCAGCTCGCCCTGTTCGTGAATGAAGGCCAGGTGGCTGACCAGTTCAGCCCCGGCCTGCACAAGCTCACGACCCAGACCCTGCCGGTGCTGACCTACCTGAAGAACTGGGACAAGCTCTTTCAAAGCCCGTTCAAGAGCGACGTCTACTTCTTCAGCACGCGCTTGCAGGTGGACCAACGCTGGGGCACGCAGCAGCCGGTGACCATTCGCGACAAGGACTTCGGTGCCGTGCGAGTGCGCGCCTTCGGCAACTACACCTACCGCGTGGCTGACCCCAAGCTGTTCCACACCCAGATCAGTGGCACGCGCGACACCTACACCGTGGCTGATCTCGATGGTCAACTGCGCGGCCTGATGCTGCAACACATCAGCGACGCCGTGGCCGGCGCCGGCATTCCGTTCCTCGACCTGGCGGCCAACCAGGTGGCCTTTGCCAAGCGCCTGCAGGAAGCCACTGCGCCGGCCTTTGCCGCGCTCGGCCTGGCGCTGGAAGGGGTGACGCTGCAAAGCGTGTCGCTGCCCGAAGAGCTGCAAAAGGTGCTTGACCAGCGCATCGGCATGGGCATGGTTGGCAACGACATGGGCAAGTTCATGCAGTACCAAACCGCGCA
>JAYUPO010000268.1:0-1590 GCA_043760085.1 Burkholderiales bacterium | reverse complement strand
ATCATCGGCTTCAAGCCCGGCACCGGCGGCACCAGCGGCGTGGGCTATTTGCGCAAGATGCTGGACGTGGTGCTGTTCCCGGAGGTGTGGGCGCTGCGCACGGATTTGTGAGTGACCTCACCTGGTCAGTGTCCGTACAATCGACGTACATGGCGGTGATCGCCGCCGCTGCCATGGCCTACAGTAAATGAGGTTTGTGTCGCAGCACGCAGCACGGGGAACTTGAACATGCAGTCCGATCTGGTAGGTCCGTTGGCCGGCTCGCGTGGCGCACGTCTGGAGGCACGCATTTCGGTGGCGCAAAAGGCGGTGCTTCAGCGTGCGGCTGCGCTGTCTGGCCGAACCCTCAGCGAGTTTGTGGTGGCCAGTGCCCAAGAGGCAGCCAACACGGTCATTCAGGCGCACGAAAGCATCCGTTTGAACCGGGCTGAACAAGTCGCTTTCGTCACGGCCTTGCTCAAGCCGCCCGCCGCAAACGCCCGTTTGCGCAAGGCGGCAAAGGCTTACCGCAAGCAAACCGGGGCCTGATCGCGCATGCCGCTGTCGGCCTATCGCGTTGAGCCTCTGGCCAAGCGCCATGGCCGCGAAGGCTTTTCTTGCGGCAGCGTCGCGCTGGATCGCTATCTGCAGCAGCTTGCCCGCCAAGACGCTGACAAGCGGGTCGCGGCGCCGTTTGTCGCGGTTGAGCCCCCAGCGGCGCGGGTACTGGGTTACTACACGCTGTCGTCGTCGGTCGTGAATGCCGATCAATTACCCGAAGCCTTGGCCAAGGGGCTGCCTCGCTATCCGCAATTGCCTGTGACGTTGCTTGGCCGTTTGGCCATAGACCAAGCAGTGAAGGGTCAAGGTCTTGGCCAGTTCATGCTCATGGACGCATTGCGCCGCAGCCTGGCAGGCGCAGCCCAGATTGCCGCCATGGCGGTGCTGGTTGACGCCAAAGACGATGCGGCCGAGGCGTTCTATCGGCACTTCAGCTTCCTGCCGCTGCAACAGCAGCCGCGCCGGCTCTTCTTGCCGATGAAGACGGTGGCCACGCTGTTTGATGCTTGAGCCGGCGCGGAACCTTCGTTCACATCACTCAGTCGATTGACCAACCATGCTCGAACTGCGCCCCACCTGTGAACACTGCAACTGCGTCCTGGCGCCTGAAACCGAGTTGGCGCGCATCTGCTCATTCGAGTGCACCTTCTGCGCCAACTGCGTGGAAGCAGTGCTCGGCAACGTCTGCCCCAACTGCGGCGGCGGCTTCGTACCCAGGCCGGTGCGGCCGGCACGCAACTGGAAGGGTGAGAACTTCCTGGGCAAGTACCCGGCCAGCGCGGAGGTGAAGCATCGGCCGGTGGATGCGGCGGCGCATGCGACGTTCGCCGCGCTGATCAAGGGCATTGAGCCTGCGAAGCGATGATGGAACGGCCCTCCTAAAATCCCCCGCTTCCCCCCGCCGAAAGCCACCGCGATGGACACCCGAACCTCCCCGATCCGCCTGCGCCTGAGCCGGTTGCGCGACGAGCTGGCGCGCGAGCAATTCCAGGCCGTGTTGGTGCCCACCAGCGACCCGCATCTTTCCGAATACCTGCCCGAGCGCTGGCA
>JAYUPO010000267.1:0-3838 GCA_043760085.1 Burkholderiales bacterium | reverse complement strand
TGGATGCCACCTTGCCGGCGCCCAAGCTCGGCGCGCTGGTGCAGGTGGCGGTGCCGCCACAACACCTGCATTGGTTCGACGCCGCCAGCGGCCACCGCGTGGCCTGATGCCGCCCTGGCCGTATCCACTGTGGCTGGCCCATCGCGGTGCCGGCAAGCTGGCGCCTGAAAACACCCTGGCGGCGTTTCGGTTGGGCGCGAGTTTCGGCTACCGCGCCTTTGAATGCGACGTGAAGCTCAGCGCCGACGACCAGCCCTTCTTGCTGCATGACGCCGAGCTGGAGCGCACCAGCAACGGCCAGGGCGTGGCCGGCACGCTGCCCTGGGCCGAGTTGTCCAAACTGGATGCCGGCAGCTGGCACGGCCCGGCGTATGCCGGCGAGCCGCTGCCCCGCCTGGAAGCCATCGCCGCGTTCATTCGCGGCAACGGCTTGGAGCTGAACATCGAGATCAAACCGACACCCGGTGTGGAGCTGCACACCGGCCGCGTGGTGGCCGCCGCGGCGCAGAAGCTGTGGCAGGGTGACACCCTGCTGCCGCTGCTCAGCTCGTTCCGGCCCGACGCTTTGGCCGGCGCAAGGCAAGCCGCGCCAGAGCTGCCGCGAGCACTGCTGCTCGAAAGCTTGTGGCACGGCTGCCTGGATATGGCCGCCAGCCTGGGCTGCGTGGCCGTGGTCTGCCACCACCCGCTGATGAACGCCGCGCTGCTGACCGAATTACACGCTCGCGGCCTGCACGGCTGCGTCTACACGGTCAATGACGCGGCGCGCGCCGGCGAACTGCTGGCCCTGGGCGTGGCCAGCATCATCACCGACGCTGTGGATCAACTCTCACCGGCCATCACCGCGGCCGGTATGGCGGCCTCGGCGCCCAGCGCGGCTTCGTGATCCTCCGGCTTGGGCAGTTCGCGCACCTGTGCTATGTGGCTGTAGCGCCAGGCGAATGCAGCCAGCAACAGCCCGGCGCAACCTGCAAACGCCAACGATGAACGCAGTCCATGGTGTTCACCCAGCCAGCCGCCCAACAAGGCGCCCGGGCCGGCCGGCAGCAAGATCAACCAGCGCATGGTGCTGGTCATGCGCCCGAGCAGGGCCGGCGGCGTGACCGCCTGGCGCAGCGACAGGAAGTTGATGAACATCAGCACCGCGCCGACGCCGAACAAGGTCATCATCAACGCGAAAGCGGCCACGCCCCAGGCGTTGGCCGGCGCCACGGCGAGCAGCAACCAGCCCAGCGCACAGACCGCCACGCCCAGGATCAGGCACGGCCCCGGCCCGATGCGCTGGCTGATGCGGTGGCCCCAGAGGCTGGCGCTGATGGTGCCCACCCCCAACGCCACAAAGCACAGGCCGATGGCCTGTTCAGACAAGCCCAGCGTGCGCGTGGCGTACAGGATCTGCACCACCATGGCGGCGTTGTGGCACAGCTGCCAGCCGCCCACCAGCGCTGCCAGACTGAGCAACAGGCGGCGGCTGGCCACGAAATGCAAGCCGGCCTGCAGGTCGCGCCAGAAATGCGACTCGTGCGCCGGGCGCAATTCTTCGTGCACCCGAATGCCGCGCAGGATGAGTGCCGAGCCCAGCAGCAGCACGGCATCGACCAGCAACGCCACGGGCGCACCCACCAGCTTGATCAGCACACCGGCCAGGCCCGGGCCGGCGACTTCGGGGCCCGAACTGGCCAGGGCGTTTTTGGCATGGGCTTCGACCAGACGTTCGCGCGGCACGATCTGCGTCAGCACGATCTGCGCGGCCGAGCCCGCCGTGGTGAACACCGTGCCCAGCGCAAAGCCCACCACGTACATCCAGCCCATGCTCAGCCACCCCATCCACCAGGCCAGCGGCACGCTGGCCACGGTGAGCGACAGCATCACCTCGCCGGCCACGTAGACCGGCAGCTTGCGCACGCGATCCAGCCACACGCCCGAGGGCAGCGAAAACAACACGAAGGGTGCGATCTCCATCGCGATGAGCCAGCCCATTTGCGTGGGCGTGGCGTGCAACAGCACGGCCGCGGTGAGCGGCAGCGCCAGCATGGTGACCTGGCCGCCCAGCGAGCTGACCAGGATCGAGCACCACAAGCGCCGGTAGATGGCGTCGCGCAGCAGGTCGCCGGGGCTGGGCAGCATCCGGCTGCAGGCCTGCTGGAAAAACGATTTGAGTCGGTCCACGATCTCGGTCTCCACATTCGTTCTGGCAAAGCCCGCTACAGGCTTTGGGTCGACGCTTGCGTCATTGCGCTTCAGCACTTGCGCCGAATCTCGGCGCAGCGCTTGAGGCAATGCAGTCCGAGAACTAAAGGGCGGTGGGGCGCGGGGACGCGGTGTTCACACAACCCCCAGCGGCCACTTGGTGGCCCATGGATGCCGCACCGTCATCCCAGGCCAGCTGTAGGCCAGCCACCGCGGCCAACGCAGCCACACCCGCCCACAGCGCGGCTTGGCGCTGCGTGGTGAAGGGGGTGCGGTTCGGGCTCATGGGTGGTGTTGGGTTCGGTTGGGAAGGCGCGCACTCTAACAGCAGGTGTTGCGGGTGGGCAAGCGCATTCAGGCCCCATTCAGCCCCCTTACCCACTGAATTGCTGATGCCACCGGCGCAGTGCTCAAGCCGCTGCAATGACTCAAGCGCGCGGACGCAACGCCCGACTCAACTGCGATAGTCGGCGTTGATGCTCACATAGTCGTGCGACAGATCGCAGGTCCAGACCACGGCATGCGCCGCCCCGCGGTGCAGGTTCACACGCACCGTGATCTCGCTTTGCTTCATCACCCGCTGGCCGTCTTGTTCGCGATAGTCGGGGTGGCGAGCGCCCTTGAGCGCGACGTGCACATCGTCAAGGTGCAGGTCGATCAAGCCTTGCTCCAGGTCGTCAATGCCGGCATAGCCCACGGCAGCGAGGATGCGGCCCAGGTTCGGGTCGCTGGCGAAGAAGGCGGTCTTCACCAGGGGCGAGTGCGCAATGGCATAGGCCACCAGGCGGCACTCGTCGGCGCTGCGCCCGCCGTCAACGGCAACGGTGATGAACTTGGTGGCGCCTTCGCCGTCGCGCACGATGGCCTGGGCCAAGTGCCGCGCCACAGCGATCAACGCCGCGCGCAGCGTCTGGCCGTCGGCGGCGTCGAGCTGTTTGATCGGCGTGTGCCCGGCTTGGTGAGTGGCCACCAGCACAAGTGAATCGTTGGTGCTGGTGTCGCCATCAATGGTGATGCAGTTGAACGACAAGTCGGCCGCCTCGCGCACCAGGGCTTGCAGCAATTCGGGTGCCACCGCGGCGTCGGTGGCGATGAAGGCCAGCATGGTGGCCATGTTCGGGCGGATCATGCCCGCGCCTTTGGCCATGCCCGTGACGGTGACGGTGCGCCCGCCCAGCTCGAACTGGCGCGACGCCGCCTTGGGCAGGGTGTCGGTGGTCATGATGCCTTGCGCGGCGTCGCCCCAGTTGGCTGCGGCCAGGTTGGCCACCGCCGCGGGCAGGCCGGCCGCGATGCGATCCACCGGCAGGCTTTCCATGATCACGCCGGTTGAAAACGGCAACACCTGCGCGCGGCCCAGGCCCAGTTGCGCCGCCGCGGCGTCACACACCTGGCGCGCGCGGGCCAGGCCGTCTTCACCCGTGCCGGCGTTGGCGTTGCCGGTGTTGATGACCAGGGCGCGAATGCCGGCGCCCGCTTGCAGATGTTCACGACACACCTGCACTGGCGCGGCGCAAAAACTCGATCTTGCGCCTGAGCAGGTGCTGCCTTTTTCCACCGGCGTGATCATGGAGACGCTGCCGGTCGATCGCATCATTGCCGGCCTGCCCGCGGCGCTGGCCGATGCGGCGCCCGACCACTGGCTCGA
>JAYUPO010000266.1:0-10199 GCA_043760085.1 Burkholderiales bacterium | reverse complement strand
AGCCGGCCCAGGCCGAGCGCACGCGCAGCGCCTCGAACGCCGGCACGCGGTGCGCCAGCGCGGGCCAGATGACGCTGTCAAACAGGCCATGGTCGATGTCTTGCAGCGGCGGTTCGGCCGGGTCACTGTCGCGCGGTGGCGCGCCGGTGATGAAGCCGCGGCCTTCGGGGCGGAACCAAACGCCCGAAAGGTCAACCACCAGCGGGCAGTGCGGCAAGGCCGCGGGCGAGTCGACCACGAACACGTCACGCTTGCGCGCACTCACCGGCAGGGCCACGCCGAGTTGCTGGGCCAATGGCGCCGTCCAGGCGCCGCCGCACAGCACCACGGCGTCGGCCGCCACGTGCTCGCCGCCGTGGGTGTGCACGGCGTTGATGCGCTGGCCGCGGTGGGCGAAACCGCAAACGTCGCCGCCCATGAAGCGCGCGCCGCACGAGCGCGCCTTGAGCTTGAAGGCTTGCCACAACGCCGGGCCGTCGAACCAGCCTTCGCCCTGCAAGCCCAGGCTGGCCAGCGCCAGGCCTGCGGTGTTGAGCCAGGCAAAGCGCTGTTGCAGCGCGGCCGGGCCCAGTAGCGCGACGTGCGCGCCGGCGGCGGTTTGCACGGCGTGGTGCGCTTGCAGCGTGGCCGCGCCCGCGGCGTCGGCCAGGAACAGGTAGCCCGGCAGCACCAGCCCCAACGCGGGGGTGTGGCCGGGCACGGCCAGTTCAGACTGCACGCGCTGCATGAACGCCAGGCTCCACTGCGACAGGGCAATGTTGATCGGCAGCGAATACTGCTGGCGGATGGAACTGGCCGACAGCGCACTGGACGCGCGCGCCCCGCCGGGCTCGCGTTCGATCACCGTGACCCGCACGCCGTGGTCGCGCGCCAGGAAGCAGGCCGTGGCGCAACCCATCACCCCGGCGCCGATGATGACGACGTGCTGCACGGCCCGTTCAGGTGAACGCGAGCAAGGTGCGCGTGAGGGCCCACAACGCGACCAGGCTGGCCAGGCTGGCCAGCAGCATGCGGCCCCAGGTGTCACTCAAGCGCACGGCCGGCATTTCGGGGCGTTGGCTGCGCGCCATCTGGAACACGGCCACCACCAGGGCGATGTGCACGAACAGAATGACCAGGTAGCTGCGGCTGAGGAAGAAGGCCGCGACCAGCCCGCCGACGTAGCCGAGCCACAGCGCACGCGACGCGCGGTGGGTCTCGGCCCAGGCCAGGCCGGCGCTCGTCACGTCTTGCGGGTCGGGTTTGAGAGCGCCGATGCGGCGCAGCATCAGCCAGGTGAGCACCAGGTTGGCGAACCAGAAGAAGTAGCCGAAGGTGCCCAGCTCCGCGGCGACCAGGATGAAGCTGTTGTGCGCGGTGAGGTTGTGGTGTTCCATGAACAGCCCCTTGCCCACACCGAAGACGGGGCGCGACAGGATCATCAGCATGCCTTCGTACCAGGCCTCGATGCGCCCCTCGGCCGACGCTTCATCGGCCGACATCTCGCCCATGCGGCTGGGCCCCAGCAGCAGCAGCGGCACCAGCAGCAGCGGCACCACGAACAGGCTGCGCCACACGCCATAGCGCCACAACCCGTGCATGAACAACATGGCGCCCAGGGCCAGCGTGGCACCGCGTGAATTGCACAGGTAGACGTTGAACACCGCCGCGGCAGCCACGGCGCGGTAGGCCCAGCGCATGATGAAGCCGGCGCCACCGGCCAGGAACAGGATCAGCGGCACCAGCATCAACAAGGCCATGGCCAAGTCGTTGGGGTCGTTCAGGAAACCCAGGTAGGTGATGCGCTGCTCGACCATCTTCACGCCGCTCCACAGCTCGCCGCCGCTCCACTGCACCACGCCATGGGCCGAGATGGCCGCCACGGCCAGGGCCAGGACGAAGAACACCTGGCGCAGGCGTGCCATCGAATCAACCGTGGTGGCGATGATGAAGAAAAGCACCACGATCGGCGTGAAATCCTTGAACGACAGCCAGGCGCCGCCCAGCCAGCCGGCGCGCACCAGCGACACCAGGCAGGCCAGCAGAATCATCGGCATGCACACGAACTGCGGCGCTTCGAAGTTCTTGGGTTGGCGTGCCAGCCAGAGCACGAACGCCAGGACCAACAGCACTGACAGCAGCGGCAGGTTGGCCGTCCCACTGCTGAACTCGTGTGGCCGCGCGTACAGCACGGCCAGGTAGCCCAGCAGGTACGGCATCGCGTTGAGCGGGCTCCAGCTCGACAGGCCACTGGCCTGCGGCGCGGGGCTCACATTCGCGCGCTCGCTCAGCACGTCAGTGGCGCCCGGCCGCCCGAAGACACTGACCGCCCCCTTGGGGGGCTGAGCCCGGACGCAAACCAGTCCCTGCGGACTGGTTTGCGCCTGCGAAGGCCGGGCGGCATGCTTGCCGCTCGGCAGGAGCGAAGCGACGTGGGGGTAGTTTCATCCCAGCGCAGCCAGGGTCAGGCCTCGGCCGCGCCACACCGGTAGCAACTGCGCCAGTGCTTCGGTGGCCACTGGGCCGTCATCGTGGAACAGCAGGATGTCACCGCCGCGCAGCGGCCAGTCGTGCATGCGCTGTACCACCGCATCGGCCTGCAGGCAGTAGTCCAGGCTGTCCACGCTCCACAGCACCAGCCGCTGGCCCCCGCGCAGCGAGCGCCACAACATGCTGGGAGTGGCCTCGCCGTGGGGTGGTCGAAACGGGTGCTGGGTGCGCCCGCTGAAGCCTTGCAGCACGGCGTCGGCGGCGGCCACTTCGGCTTGTTGCTGCGCCGGCGCCAGGCGCTTCAGGCGGGCATGCGTCATGGAATGGTTGCCCAGGGCGTGGCCTTCGGCGAGCAGCCGGCGCACCAGTTCCGGGTGCGCCTGGGCCTCGCGGCCGATGGTGAAGAACGTGGCCTTGGCGCCGTGGGCCTTGAGCAAGTCGAGCAAGGCCGGCGTGTGCTGCGGGTGTGGGCCGTCGTCGAACGTGAGGTGGATCGCGTCGCCCGGCCCGGGCCCGCGCACCTGCACCTGGTTGTTTGACAGGCGCGCGACGACGGACCAGATCCAATGCATGCTGCGTTCCGGTTGATTCAAGTGTTAGCGCTGGGCGTGGCGGCGTGCCACAGGCGCTGCACTTGCGCCAAGGTCTCGTGCACGCGCTGCTCCCAGCTCATGGCGGCCACGGCGGCCATGCGCTGCCCGGCCAGTGCCGGCGTGTCGCTGGCCAGGGCCAACTCGGTGGCGGCGAGAAAGGCGTTGCGGTCTGGCGCCACATGCACCAGCGCGCCGAAGTTGCCGACCTCGGGCGCCGGCACCGAGACCACCGGCTTGCCCGTGGCCAGGTACTCGCGCAGCTTCAGCGGGTTGGCGTTGCGCACCTGCTGGTTCTGGCGGTAGGGGATGATGGCGACGTCAAACGCGCGTGCCCAGCCGGGCAGGCTGTCATACGGCTGCGGGCCCACCAGGTGGACGTTGGCGCAGCGACGCAGGGCACTGACATCGCAATGCGCATGGCCCACCAGCAGGAACTGCCATTGCGGGCGTTGCCGGGCCAGCCATTCGATCAGCTCCACGTCGGTCCACGCCGCAATCAAACCGAAGTAGCCGATCACCGGGTGCGCGAGTTGCGCCGCGGCGGCGGGCACGGGCGTGGCCGGGCTCTGCGCCTGGGCAAAAAGTTGCACATCCACCCCGTGCGGGGCATAGCTGGTGGCGGGGTTGAGCGCGCGCTTGGGCGCCAGCAGCGCCGGCGGCACCACGAAGACATGCGCGCAGCGCCGCGTCAGCGTGGCGTCGCACGCGCTGATCCAAGCCGCATCGACGCCCGGGTGGGCGGCATAGTCGTCGGTGCAGTAGTACACCGCCGTGCGGTGCGGCAGCAGGTCGAGAAAGTACGCCGGGTGTGGCACCACGAACCACAACACCGCTTCGCTGATGCCGGCCTGGCGCATGGCGCGCTGCACGGCCCAGGCGCCAAAGCGGCGGTTCAGCCATTCGATGCCCCGGCCCTTGAACGGCAGGCGCGGCACGGTGCAGTGCCACAGCCCGGGCTCAACGCGCTGGGCGCCGCGCAGGGCCTGGCGCAACTTGCGCCACAGGCGGCCGAGGTCGCGCCCGGTGGCGTTGGGCGCGCGCATGCCGGGGGAGTCGACATACATCAGGTTGACGCTGGCGGCCAGGCCGCGCGCAACATGGTGGCTGCTGGTGCGGTTCTCGGCAAACCAGTCGTTGCCGAAGTACACGACGGACATGCGCGGGGTCATGACTGCCCCCCGTCCGACGTGTACGTCGACCGGCCCACCGGCTGGCAGGCCGGTGGGCGTTCCGGCGGGCAGTTCCCGCGCAGGCGGAAACTGCTGATCCGCCTCCACTCCCCCGCGGGGATGCGGGCCGGCTTGGCGGGCTGAGGCCGGACACAAACAGTCCCTGCGGACTGTTTGTGCCTGCCGAGGGCCATGAGCCTGTGGCTCATGACGGCCCGGCGCTCGGCCCGCGCCGCTTTGGTTGAGACAGGGTGTCTCATGCTGCCTGTGCCTGACGCGGCGAGGCGGCGAAATCGACCGAGGTGCAGCACAGCTCCTCGTTGGGCAAGTGGCGGAAGGGTTCGGCCACCGTGATCTCGTTCATTCGCGCCAGCAGATCGGCGCGTGGGCGGTGATGATCCATCACGATGTGCAGGCCGGCCGCCTGCGCCGCGTGGACGAAGTCGATCGCGCGCAGCCGGTTCTGGTACAGCAAATCGTTGTTCCAGCGCTTCCATTCGCGCTCGCTGAAGCGCAGGTAGTCCACCGCGGTGATGCTGCGATCGAAGTAGGCGTAGTGGTCGCCGCAGTTGACGTTGTGCAGCGCCAGCCCGTCGTGGCGCAGGATGCGCGCGGTTTCACGCATCAGCGCGGCCAGTACGGCGGCGGGCACATGTTCCAGCACGCTGTTGGAGAACACCAGGTCGACGCTGGCGTCGCCCAGGCCGGTGGCCGTGGCGTCGCCCGGGGCCAGGTATTCGATACCGGCCGCCTGCAACAGGGCCGCGCCATCCTTGATGGCAGCCAAGGCCTGCCAACGCTGGCGCAATTGCGCGGTGGGCTGGCCGCAGGCCTGGGCCATGGCGTCAAGGTGTGTACCCAGCCGCGCCAGCACGGCGCTCACGTGGCGCAGTTGCAGGTGGCGGTTCAGGTCAACGGTGATGCAGCGGCCCACGCCGGCCAGGGCAAAGCACAGCGGCATCACCGGCAGCCAACCGGTGCCCACTTCCAGCATCACGCGCCCGGGCAGCTCGAAGTTCAGCTCGCGCAGGTGCCGGGCATGAACCAGCCAGTCATCAACCACCTTGTCGTCAATGTGCCGGGCCAGGTTGCGCCGGCCGCCGGCCAGCACTTGCAAGGCGCTGTTCAGCCGCATGCCGCCGGGCGTTTTGGACAAGACGCCCTGCACCAATGCCTTCACGCGCCAATCCATGGCGACCTCCTGCGTAGCTTGGCTGCGGCCATGGTGTTCAGACGAAGGCCAGGGGCGCGGCCAGCATGGCGCGAAAGCGGTTGCGGCTGACGTAGCGCTCGATGGCCCAGCGGTTCAGGCGCAGCAGGTCCCATTTGGCCGGGGTGTTCAGCCCTGGCGTGTAGGTGAACGCGAATCGGTAGCCAGCCTCGCGCACGGCGTGCACCACGCGCTCGTCGTAAGCGCGCGGGCCGCCCACCGGATAGGCCAGCGCCGTCACCGCGCGCCCGGTGTGCGCCTCGATGGCCAGGCGCGAACCGCGCAGCTCATGCATCAACTGGGCGTCGTCGGCCACGGCCGACAACACCGGGTGGGTGACCGTGTGCGAGCCGATTTCAATGCCGCTGGCCGCCAGGTTGCGCACATGGGCCCAGCTCATGGGGGCATGCAGGCTGTCTTCGGTGCGCGGGGCGGGCACGTCCAGGGCGTCCATCCAGCGCTGCACCGCGGCCAGGCGGTGTTCGTCGCTGCGCAGCTTGAGGTGACGAAGAAGCGTCTCGCTGACAGCCTGGCGCTGGCTCATGGTGTGGCCCAACTCCAGCACCTGGCCGGGTTCGAGTTCGATCTGCTTCACGCGCGACAGCTTGATGCTGTGCACCAGGCGGTCAAACCAGTAGACCTCGCACCGGTCGACATAGCCGGTGGTGACGAAGACGGTGGCGGCCACGCCGTGGCGGCGCAGGATGGGCAGGGCAATGTCGTGGTTGTCGCGGTAGCCGTCGTCGAAGGTGAGCAGCAGCGCATTGCGCGGCACCGGCTTGCCGGCATCCAGCAGCGCGGCCAGTTGTGTGGGCGTCAGCGGCTCATAGTGCCGCGCGATGTATCCCACCTGCCAGTCGAATTCGTCCTCCCAGGCGCTGACCAGTTCGATGTCATAGGGGAATTGTTCCGGGTCGCTGCGCGGCAGCACGCGGTGGTAGGCCAACACGCGCAGGTCGTGCCACAGCGCCGAGTGCATGGCCGAGGCCAGCCGCACCAGCCCGGTGCGGTGGATCACGTCGGCAAAAAAATCCTTCTTGCCCTTCATGGCGCACCCTGGATTGCAGCAAGGCCGCCGCGCCGGCTGGCGCGCGGCGGCGGCAGGATGTGGTCGCGGTAGTCGTTCGGGTTGCCGCTGCAACCGGCCTCGGCCGCCTTGACGATGTTGAACATCTCGCGCGCGCTCACGTAGTGCAGCACATGGCCGTGGCCGGTGTTGTAGCGGCGCTCGAGGTCGGCGTACAGCGCTTCAGCCGCGGGGCCCAGCAAGGCCGGCATGTCGCGTTCCTGCGCGCCGTGCGTGTGCACCTTGATGAACAGCCACTCCGGCCGGCCTTGGACATGGATGTGCTGGCGCAGCCACAGGTCGGTGCGCTGCGGGCTGGGTGGGCTGCTGGCGCGCACGTCCGAGTTTTCGGTGCGCGGCATCAAGCCCCACTTGCGATCGCGCCAGTTCAGCGCCAGCGGGCCTTGCAGGATCAGCAGGTCGCCGCTGGGCGCACCGCCCACGCGAACGTCCACGCCCCGGTCGTGCGAACGCGGCGCCAGCGGGTCGTCCTTGGCGTAGTACAGGCTGTTGACCTTTGGGGTCTGGGTTTCGCTGGGAGCTGAAGGCAAGGTGAAATCAGCATAGCAGCCCAGCTCGGCCAGCACCTGCAACTCGTTGTTCACGCCGCACCAGCGGCCGTCGGCGCGGGAGTTGTCAAGCGCCCAGTTGCCGTGGATGAAACCAAACGTTAGCTCGCCGCTGTGCGGGTGGCGGCTCAGGGCGCCGTGGCGCTCATGCAGCACGCGGGTGAAGCGTTTGATCTTTTCGCGTAAGCCCTCGGCGGTGTCGTGGTCGTGATGCAGGTGCACCTCGATCTCGCCGTAGCCCGCGCGGCACAGGGCGGCCAGGGCGTCCAGGTGCTCGGGCTCGTACTCTTCTTCGGGGTAGAAGAAGCTGTGCTGGGGCGGCACGCCGTCGGCGTCGCGGTGGCGGCTGGCCAGGGCCTGGTAGCTGGCGCACCAGCGCTGCACGCGCTCGTCCTCCACGCTGCGCGCCGGGCGGCCCCACTTGGGCTCGAAATGGTCGACGAAACAAAACATCACGTGCACCGGCCCCAGGCCCGGCGCCGGGCGGCGCTGGCGCAGCCAGGCCGGCAGCCAGACGTGCAGCGCCTTGCGGCGTATTTCGAACGTTAACAACGCCAACCCGCCCAGCAAGGCGAGCAGCAGCATGATGACGATGAACTTGAGCATGATGGTGTTGGCCTGTCAGCGTGAACTGCGCGCCCACGTGCCGGTGAAGCCACCGCGCAGGTAGCGAACATGGCCCACCAGCAGCGCCAGGTTCATGCTCGTGAAGAACACCGGCAAGCGCGCCAGGCGCGGCACCGCGCCGCGCCGCCCGGCCACCCAGCCCCACAGCGCGCCGGCATAGAAGACCGATTGCGCGGCGGCCAGCGCCACGTAAACGGGCCCCTGTCCGAGCAGGAACAGGTTGGCCACGAACGCCAGCACCAGCGCATGCGGCACGAACCAGCGCATGAGCTTGTGCGACACGAAGGCCAGCGCCACGTAGCCGCGCCGCGGATGCATGAGCCCGGCAAAGCGGCGCAGCGCCTGGTAGTTGCCCATGCCGATGCGCACGCGCCGGCCAAACTCGTCAGCCAGGCGCGGCGGTGTTTCTTCGCTGGCGCGGGCCTGCGGGTCGTAGTGGCAGCGCAGGCCCTTGAGCATCAAGCCGGCGGCGATGCAGAAGTCGTCGACGATGGTGTCGGCGGCGATCGGCTCGTACTGCGCGCGGCGCAGGGCATACACGCCGCCATTGGCGCCGAGCAGGGCGCCCAGGCGGTTTTCAAAGAACTTGAGCATGCGCTCGTAGCGCCAGTAGATGTGGTCGGGGTTGTCGCTGCCGTCGGCGGCCACCAGGCGCAATTCACCGCTGACGCAGCCGATGGTCGGGTCGGCGAAGTGCCGCACCAGGGACTTGATGGTGTCGCGCTCAAACGAGGTGTTGGCGTCAGTGAAGACCAGGATGTCTGCGCTGGCCGCAGCGGCCAGGTCGTTGATGACCGAGGGCTTGCCACGGCGCTGGGTGAAGGCCATGAGCTGCACGCGCGGGCCCACCTGCTGCTGTACCAGCGCGTTGGTGGCGTCGCTGGAGCCGTCGGAGCCCACCATCACTCGCAGCTTGTCGGCCGGGTAGTCACTGGCCAGCAGGTTGCGCAGCCGCTCGCCGATGTGGCGCTCTTCGTTGAAGGCCGCCACCAGCACCGCCACGCTGGGCAACGTGGCCGGGTCGGCCGGGCCGGTACGGCGCGCTCGGTTTGGGTGGCCCGTGCCGCCGGTGGCATGCCCGATGTCGCTGCGCATCTGGCGCCCGGCGGCCAGCGCCAGCAGCAGCAGCGGATACAGCACGTAGGTGTAGGCGGCCACGAACAGGCCGGCGAACAGCACCCCTTTGGCCAGCAACACGAGCGTCATGCGGCGGCCTCTTCGATCAGCGCCTGGAGTTGGCGCACGTTGTCGGCCCAGTCAAAGCGCCGGGCATGGGCGACGATGCGTTCGCGGTCCCACGGCATGGCCAATGCACGTTGCAGCGCGGCCTGCAACGCCGCCGCATCCTGAACGGGCACCATGAGGCCGGCAAATTCGGGCAGCACTTCGGCCACGCCGCCCACCTGCGTGGCCACCACGGGCGTGCCGCAGGCCATGGCTTCGAGCACCACGTTGGGCGTGCCCTCGTTGTGGCTGGGCAGGCACAGCACTTCAGCCGCGGCGTACCAGCGGCACAACTGTTCATGCGGCACGCGCCCGGCAAAGCGCACCCGCTCGCTTAAGCCCAGGGCCACGCCGCGCAGTTGCAGGCCGGCGCGCTGGTCGCCGTCACCAACAAACACCAGGCGCAGCGTCGGGTGCTGGGTGAGCAGCCCGGCGAAGGCTTGCAGGGTTTCAAGGCAGCCCTTTTCGGCCTTCAGGTTGCCCACGAACAGCAGCACGCGCTCGCCGTTGCGGTAGCCCAGCGCGGCGCGCGCCGCGGCGCGGTCTTGCGGATAAAAGCGCAGCAGGTCGACGCCGTTGTAGAGCACGCTGGTGCGATGCACGCACACGCCGATCTCGGCCATGCGCTGGGCCAGGGCCTGGCTGACCGCAACCACGCGCCGGGCCTGGTTCAGGGCCCAGCGGATCTGCCAGCGCCGGCCACGTTCGTGGCTGTAGACGTTGATGTCGCTGCCATGCACCTTGGCCACGAAGGGTGTGCCGCGCAGGCGCGCCAGCGCGGCCACGGCCACGGCGTCGGGGTAGCCCCAACTGGCCAGCACGCAACGATGCTGCGGCCACATGAACAGACTGAAGCGCTGTACCAGCAGCGACAGGAACATGCACGCGCCATGCCAACTGCGCAGCACGCCCGGGGGGTACCAGAACAGCACGTAGTCGACATGCGGCATGCGCCGCATGGCGGCGCGGCGGCGGCGCACATAGTCAAGCGGGTGGCGCAGCGCGCTGGTCCACGGCACGGGCACCAGGATGGTCAGCGGCATGCTCAGGCCCAGGCGCTGGAACTGCTGCTGGTTGAAGGTGCCGCGCGTGGCATCCCACGGGTCGGCGTACAGGTTGGTCACCACCAGCAGCCCGCCTTGCATCACGCCGCCGTTCGCACCGCAGCGCCATGGCCGCTTTGATACAGGGCCAGGTAACGCTCGGCCATGGTGTCCAGCGAGCCTTCGCGCAGCGCCCAGGTGCGCGCGGCCTGGCCCAGCAACAGGCGCA